>JAJVIA010000068.1:0-8001 GCA_022072245.1 Anaerolineae bacterium | reverse complement strand
TGCGCGAGGCGCGTCGTAACCCCGACAAGCGTGGCGAGTCCCTCACGAATCTCTGCCAGCTCGGCGACGCGTTCAGTTTCGAGCGCAGTCAACACTTCGGTTAACGCGTCCGCTTGATGCGTTTCAAACGCCACTTGAAAGCGTTCGCGGATTTCCCGCGCGGTTATATATCGGGGCATGATAAAAAATCTCGCAAATGATTGTAGCACGAACCCGCATTTTGCGATAATCAGCAAAAGGATTACACGGTTGCGTGTTACATCACGCTTGGGCTATTTCTTTTTTTTGCGCGGCGTCGCCCGCCGTCCCGTTTCTTTGCCGTCCGAACGTATCTCCGATTCATCGTCGTCGCGCGTAAATTTTCTTATTTGGCCGCGCGCCCGCCGCGCCTTTTCTTCCACATAGTACGTGTAATTCCCCAAGTACTCGATCAATTGCCCGTCTTGCAATTCCACAATCCGCGTCGCCACATTGTCGAGAAAATAACGGTCATGCGAAATCATCAAGAGCGAGCCGTTATAGTCCTCCAACGCTTCTTCCAACACTTCGGCGGATTGAATGTCGAGATGATTCGTCGGTTCGTCGAGCATCAAAAGGTTCGCGCTTTGCAGCGCCAATTTCGCCATCTGCACGCGCGCTTTTTCGCCGCCGGATAAATTGCGAATCTTTTTCTTGGAATCTTCGGCGCTAAATAAAAAGCGTCCGAGCAAGCCAAAGAGTTCGCGGTCAAGCATCGGTTTCACGCGGCGCACTTCGTCCGCCACCGTATTGTCAAAATCCAACGTCTCGTGTTCTTGGGAATAGTACGAACGCGTCGTCGAGGGCCCAATATAAATTTCGCCCTCGTCCGCGTCCTCTTGGCCCAGAATGCAGCGAAACAGCACCGTTTTGCCCGCGCCGTTCGCGCCGATGATGCCCACGCGCTCGCCGAACCACATCGTCAAATTTACGTCGCGTAAAACCATATTGACGCCGCCGCGCGGGTCCGGGAACATTTTGGCAAGATGCGAAATTTCCAAAACTTTATTCGAGCCGCGCGAACCCGCGTTCAAATCCAAACCAATCGCGCGGCGTTCCATTTTTGGACGGTCAATTTTTTCCATCTTGTCCAGACGTTTTTGCATCGAACGCGCGCGGCGCACAAATTTTTCGTTTTGTCCCGCGCCCCAACCCATCAAGCGGCGAATCGAAAATTCGAGGCGTTGAATGTCGCGCTGTTGAACTTGGTACATCTGCTGCTGGCGCAAGAGTTTTTGGCGTTTCTCGAATTGATATTCGGAATAGTTGCCGACGTATAACGTGAGTTTGCCGTCTTCCAATTCCGCAATTTCTTCCGCCACGATGTCGAGCAAATAGCGGTCATGCGAAACAATCACCACCGCGCCCGGATAATCGGCGACAAGTTTTTCTAAAAATTCCTTGCCGCGCAAGTCCAAATGATTATCCGGTTCGTCGAGCAGCAATAGCTCGGGCTGCTCGATTAAAAGTTTTGCCAAGCCCACCAATTTTTTTTGTCCGCCCGACAACGCGGCGAGCGGCAGCGTGAAATCCGCCTCTTCAAAACCCAAGCCGCGCAGCGTCGCGCGCACGCGGTTGTCAAAATTCAAACCGCCCTTTGCTTCAAACTCTTGGACGATGCGCGCGTGTTTTTCCATCACGCGCGTCAATTTTTTTTCGTCGTTGTAAATTTCCGCGTCGCCCATTTGCGCTTCGAGTTTTTGCATCTCGCGTTCGAGCGCGGCGAGCGTGGGCGACGCGTCCAGCGCTTCATCGAGCAGAGTGCGTTCGAGACCGAAATGAACTTCTTGGGGCAGATACCCCACGCGCACGCCTTTGGTAATTTGCGCGAGGCCCGCGCTCGTTTCCATTTCGCCGGCGAACAATTTTAAAATCGAAGATTTGCCCGCGCCGTTCGGCCCGACGAGGCCGATGCGCGCGTCGTGATAAATTTCCCACGACAATTCGCGGAAAACTTCTTGGGCGCCAAAATAAACGGTGGCTTTGGCGAGACGGGCGACAGTTCCAATGACCATGAGCGGATTTTTAATTTATGATTCGAGATTTATGATTGCAGATTTTGAATTTCGATTTTCGATTCACGATACGCGCTGTGCCACGCGCGACGCGGCGCAAAAGTGTAGCGCCGAATGGGAAAATTAAAAAACGCGCCGGGGCAAGCCAGCGCGTTGTAACGAAAACGATTCGGCGTTATTGCAAAATCTGCGACAAGAATTTTTTCGTGCGCTCTTCGGCGGGGTTGAAAAAAATATCGCGCGGCGCGCCTTGCTCCACGATAACGCCGGCGTCAAAAAACACCAAGCGATGCGCGACGGAACGCGCAAAGCCCATTTCGTGCGACACGACCAGCATGGTCATGCCGGATTCCGCCAGGTCGGTCATGACATCCAAGACCTCTTTGATCATTTCGGGGTCCAGCGCCGAAGTCGGTTCGTCAAATAGCATGATTTTCGGCTGCATCGCCAGCGCGCGCGCAATCGCCACCCGCTGCTGCTGCCCGCCCGATAATTGGCCCGGAAATTTGCCGGCTTGTTCGGGGATGCCGACGCGCTTGAGCAATTCCATCGCCTTGGCTTCCGCCTGCGCGCGCGACCATTTGCGAACCCAAGTCGGCGCGAGCGTGATATTTTGCATCACGGTCAAGTGCGGAAATAAATTGAACGATTGAAACACCATGCCCACTTCCATCCGAATCGCTTCGATGTTGCGAATGTCGTTGGTGAGCTCAATCCCGTCCACAATAATTTGACCGCGCTGATGTTCTTCCAAACGATTGATGGTCCGAATAAATGTGGATTTGCCCGAACCCGAGGGGCCAAAAATGACGACCACTTCGCCGCGTTTTACATTCATCGAAACGCCGCGCAGCGCGTGAAATTGGCCGTACCATTTGTGAACGTCGCGGACGACAATTATGTCATTATCGGTTGCTTCTGCCATGTGTGTTATCTCTCTCCAACGCCCAATGTTTTTTCTAGTCTTCGACTCCCATACGCCATCGCCGCCGAAAAGATAAAATAAATCAAGGCGATGAAAAGATACACTTCGGCTTGGCGGCCCAAAAAGTCGGGTTGGTTAGCCGCCGCGTTCGCAATGCCCGCGAGGTCGAGCAAGCCGACAATCGCGACGAGCGAAGTGTCTTTGAACAGCGAAATGAATTGCCCCATCATCGCGGGAATCGTGAGCCGTAACGCTTGCGGCAAAATAATAAGCAGCAACGTGAGAATGCCGTTCAAACCGAGCGCGCGCGCCGCTTCCGCTTGGCCGCGCGGAATCGCCTGCAAACCGCCGCGCACCACTTCGGCAATATACGCGGCGGTGAACAAAATGAACGCCACCATCGCGCGCATGACGCGTTCGACGGTGATGCCTTCGGGCAAAAATAGCGGCAGCATAATTTGCATCATAAAGAGAAGCGTAATCAACGGCACGCCGCGAATCAATTCAATGTACCCGACGCAAAACCAGCGAATCGCCGGATACGAACTTTGGCGGCCGACCGCGAGCAGCACGCCAAGCGGAAACGATGCCACGATGCCCACAATCGAAAGCGCGAGCGTCAGCAGCAAGCCGCCCCACAAATCGGTCGCCACGCGCGGCAAACCGCCCACGCCGTACAGCAAGAGGGCAATCAGCGGCAGCGAAGCCAGCCACGCCCACACCAACACGCGGCGCGCGCGCGTAACATAACCGATGCCAAAACCGATGCCAATGCACGCGAGATTGCCCGCCATCCACAAACGTTCATTCGCGCCAAACGGTAAAACCATTGCCGTAAAAAAAACGGACGCGAGCAAAATCGCCGCCGCGCGCGCGACGCCGCCCCAAACCGCCCAACTCGCGCCGACGAGCAAGGCAAAGAGCGCCAAGCTTGCCAACACGCGCCACGTTTCTTCGGCGGGATAACGCCCCACCATGAACAAACGCAAATTCGCCGTAATCACGCCCCAATCGG
Source organism: Anaerolineae bacterium (assembly GCA_022072245.1). Lineage (GTDB taxonomy): Bacteria > Chloroflexota > Anaerolineae > UBA4142 > SHND01 > SHND01. The sequence continues at coordinate 4,028 of JAJVIA010000068.1, read as the reverse complement.
TCGTCGAAATAAAATTCCACAAACTACTGACGACCAGATAGATTACGTACAGCGCGATAAAAGTCAGCAGCGCGTTATACCACGTGCTAAATAAATTTTTACGCAGCCAACCAATGACGCCGACAGACGTTGCGGGCGGCTTGAGCGTATCGGGAGCGGGTTGCGTTTGCGTTGTCATAAGCGAGCGACCGACGGCGGCGATTTATCTTTCGGTCAATTTGAAACGCGCGTTGACGCCGTTCATGAGCGCCGAAATCACGAGACTGATGACGAGATAGGCGCCCATAATCATCAAAATCACTTGGAGCGTTTGACCCGTTTGATTGAAAATCGTATTGCTCACATAAAACAAATCGGCGTAACCGACAGCAATCGCGAGCGAAGAATTTTTGGCGAGATTGAGATATTGATTCGTCAGCGGCGGAATAATCACGCGCAGCGCGAGCGGAATGATAATGAGCCGCAGCGCTTGAACGTGCGTCAAACCGAGCGCGCGCGCCGCTTCGAGGATGCCGCGCGGGACCGCCTGAATGCCGGCGCGCACAATATCGGCGATGAATGCGCCCGTGTAAAACACCAAACCCAATAACAGCGCGGCGTATTCGGGCGAAAGCGTAATGCCGTCTTGAAAATTAAAACCGCGAATCACGGGCAGCGACGGCGTGAATGGATTGAGCGCGACGGCGGCGACGAGCGCGAGCGCGAGCCAAAGCAAAAACGCCCAGCCGCCGCGCCATTCATAAATCAGCGGCGTTTTCGCGCGCCCCAATACGCGGTACGCGAGCAGCGCGACGACAAGAAAAATGCCTGCGAGCGCGAGCCACAGGGTAAAGGTTTCATTGGGAGTGAACCACGGCAGCGCCAAACCGCGATTGCTCAAATAAATCGAACCGGGCAGGGCGATGCTATCGCGCACGCGCGGCAAACTCAATACGCCGATAAAGTACCACACAAACAATTGAATCAACAGCGGCGTATTGCGAAAAATTTCGACATACACTTGGGCGATTTTGGCGACGAGCCAATTCGACGAAAGCTGCGCGATGCCGACGAGCAGACCGAGCAGCGACGCCAACGCGATGCCCGCGATGATCACGCGCAAGGTATTCAAGAGCCCAATCGAAAACGCAATCAAATACGAATCCGTCGCGGGGTCATACGGAATGGGCGTTTCCGACAGCGCAAACGACGCGGCATTTTCGAGAAAGGCAAAACTGAAACTACTGCCCATGCGCTCCAAGCCGCGCGCCACGTTGCCGAACAGATACCAAAAAACGAGGACAACGAACGCGACGAAAACGCCTTGCGCGAAAATCCGCAAGACGCGCACGTCGCGATAAAACGGAATTTTGGGCGATGAATCTGACCGCGCCGGGGAGGTCATTCCATAAATGCTCGTCTCTGCAAAACAAAATTTGCAGAGACGAGTTTTTGGTTCGGTTTAATTTTGCGTAGGGTTTAGCGGAACGGTGGCGAGTACTGTAGACCGCCTTCGGTGTACGGCGTATTCAAACCGCGCGGCACTTTGAATTTGGTGTTGGGTCCGAGCGTCTGTTCAAAAATTTCGCCGTAATTGCCGACGAGCTTGATGACGCGATAAAACGCATCGGGGCTGAGACCCATATCTTTGCCGAGCGAGCCGGTGCCGCCGAGAAAACGTTTCGTGTTCGTATCGCCGTTCGCGAGCTTGTCGTCCACATTCGCTTTGTTGACGCCCAACTCTTCGGCGTACCACGTCGCGTAAATCACCCAACGCACGACATCCGCCCACTGGGCGTCATTTTGCAAAACGGCAGGCGCAAGCGGTTCTTTGGACAAGGTCGCGTCCATGATGACCCAATCGTCGGGTTTGCTTAACAAACTCGCGCGCTGTCCGGCGAGCTGCGATTTATCGCTCGTCGCCGCATCGCAGCGGCCTTCGTCCAACGCTTTATAGAGCGCGTTCGCTTCGGGGAAGGTGAGCGGCGTGAATTGAATTTTGAGCGAGTTGAACGTGTCGGTCAAGACTTGTTCGTTCGTCGTACCGGAAAGCACGCAAATCGTCGCGCCCGCCAAATCTTCGAGTTTGGTCGCGTTCAAACTTTTTTCGACGAGGATGCCGCCGCCGTCAAAAAAGGTGGTCGGCAAAAATTCGAGACCGACAGCCGTATCGCGATTGAGCGTAAAGGTCGTATTACGCATCAAGACATCCACTTCGCCGGTTTGCAGCGCGGCAAAACGGGTCTGGGTGGTGAGCGGACGATATTCCACTTTACTCACGTCGTTGAACAGCGCGGCGGCGAGAGCGCGGCAAAATTCCGCATCAATGCCGCTGTAACTTCCGTCGGCTTCCAGAACGCTAAAGCCCGCGAGCTGCCCGTTCACGCCGCAAATGAGTTTGCCCCGATCCAAAACGGCTTTGAGCCGTCCGCCAATCACCGAACCAACCGAAGTGGGCGGGGGATTGGTGGGGCCGCCGCTTGGCGCTTGCGTGGGCGCGACAGTGGCTTGCGCGACTTGGGTCGGCGCGGCGGTGGGCTGCGCCACTGCGGTTGCAGGCGGCGCGCTAGGGGGCGGCGCAGCGGTGGCTTGGGCTTGGGGCGCCTGTGCGGCGGTGGGAACGGTGGTGATGGGCCCCGCACATGCGCCAATGGCAAAGGCGACAACTGCCACCACAACCAACAACACGAGACCTCGAATATCACGTTTCATATTCTTCTCCTCCTTTTTTATTTGAACGTGACACCTATACTTGATAAGTGATTGTAACAAAGGCGCGTGGCTGCGTCAAGCGTTTTTCGATTAAAAAATGCTTGACAAGCAAGCTACATCCTGCTACAATGTAAATGCTTTCATGTAAGCGCTTTCTGAAAATTCCCCGCTTTCTTTTTTTCAATTTAATTCGCGGCCGAGGCAAATGGCACATTCTACTGTTTATGACGTAGCGCATCGAGCCGGCGTAAGCATCGCCACGGTTTCGCGCGTCGTCAATACGCCCGATAAAGTGAATCCCGAAACGCGCCAGCGCGTGCTCGATGCCATTGACGCATTGCGCTATATCCCAAAAGCCGAAGCCGCCGCGCGCGCACGCAAAAGCGCCGGCCGCATCGGCGTGCTCGCGCCCTTTTTTACCTACCCTTCTTTTATTCAACGCTTGCGCGGCGTGGCGCACGCGCTCGCCGAATTGCCCTACGAATTGACCGTGTACAACGTGGACAACTCGGCGCGCCACGATGGCTATGTCGCCAGCGTTTCCATTACGCGCCGTCTCGACGGTCTGATTTTGATGGCGCTGCCATTCACGCAGGAAACGATTCAACGCATCGTAGCGAATAGTTTGGAAACCGTCTCTATCGAGTGCGCGCATCCCGCGTTCAGCAGCATCGAAATTGACGATGCGGCAGGCGGACGGCTGGTCGCCGAATATCTTGTCAACAAAGGCCATACGCGTTTGGCTTTTATCGGCGATTCAAAAATTCCCGCTTATGCGTTTCCGACCAGTCAACGCCGCTTGAACGGTTATCAAACGGCAATTCAGCGCGCGGGGTTAAGTTTGCCCGATGAATACATTTCGCTCGCGGAACAAAGTATGGAAAATGCCGCGCGCAGCATCAATCAATTGCTCGACCTGACGACGCCGCCCACCGCCATTTTTTGCGCCAGCGATACGCAAGCGCTCGGCGCGTTAAAAGCGGCGCGGCAGCGCGGCGTGCGCGTCCCTCAAGATATCGCCATCATCGGTTTTGATGATCTGGACATTGCCGCTTATGTCGGCTTGACCACCGTCCGCCAGCATCTTGAAAAATCGGGAGAGTTGGCGGTCGAAATGCTGTTGGCGCGTTTAGAAGACCGCGCCCGTCCGATTCAAAATGTGCGGTTAAATCTGGAACTCGTTGAACGCGAAACCGCTTGAGCTGGATTCGACAAGGAGGTGCAAGGACTCGACACACAATTTTTTTCGGCCGAATGAACCAAACGATTTCAGGAGGAGTAAGAATGTTCGAAAAAATTTCCACCCGTTTTCTGCTTTTGGCGAGTTTGATTGCCGC
>JAJVIA010000031.1 GCA_022072245.1 Anaerolineae bacterium | reverse complement strand
CCCGCGCCGTTCATTGTCAACCGTGTTGTCGTAACAAATAATGTACGCGGCGACGCGTTCCCCATCCATGATTGCCAGAGTCGCGTCACGGTTGAAATCCGACACTTGAGTAAAATTCGCGCGCCACGTTTCGCGAGAGATTTGTTGAGAGCCCCAATGATCCCGAAAGGCAGCGTTGCGCGCGAGACGCAAAGGTTCGTCGAGGTCGTCGTCATACGTTCGCAGGATGAACTCGGCGGGCGATGCAATTTCGGGAATCGGGTCGCGCAAGTCGCGCTGCATCTGAAACGCAGAGCGTATATGCCGATAACCGCGTCCGCGATATAGGGCGAGCCATTCCACCGCCGTGTCTGGAAATTCAACGCGCAGCGCGCGCGGCATTTCTTCTGCCTTATTCGCTTTCGCAATTTCTGCAAGGCGTTCTGTCGCGCGTTCTTGCATCCATTCCAAACATTCTTGTTCCAGACCTTGCGCGCGCGCTTCGGGCGCAATGTCACATGCAAGATACGCGACATTTTCTTTGCTGGGTTTGGAAAACGTAAGGATGCGCGCGAACGCGGCGAGTCTGCCGGACAAGCTGCGAATCACGCGCGCATCTCGCAATGGATCGCCGAGTGGATCATCGTATTGATTCTCCAAATCCGCTTTGGTTTCGTAATAATCATTGTCGTCCACGCGATTTATCGTTTGAAACAACTTCCAAACGTCGGGGATGTCCGCGCGCGTGTAGCCGCGCCATATAAATTTTTCTTGTTCTTGAAGCGTTGGGGTTGCAATGGAAAAAGGCATGATGCCTCCGATTATGATTTATGATTTCGGATTTCGGATTTTTGATTTGCGATACGCGCTTTGCTAAAACTCTTTGCGGTACGCGATGAACGTTTTGATGGGTTGATAACCCAATTTTTCGTACAAGCGCAGCGCGCCCGTCGCATTGTCCGCGTCCACGCCGAGCGCGGCTTCGGTCATGCCGCGTTCGGCAAACTGCTTCAAGCCGCGCGCAATCAACGCTTGAGCAATGCCGCGCCCGCGATATTCTTTCAAGGTGGCGATTTCTTCGGTGAAACCGCGTTGGCGGTTATATTGCGCGTTGTCCGTCGCATCAATCTGATTGATAACCATACTCACGACGCGGTCGCCATCCCACGCGATATGCCACAAAGTTGGGTCAAAATGCGGACGCTTGAGCCAGTTTTGGTAATCTTGTTCGGTGTGGTCTTCTTCGCCCCAATGTTCTTTGAACGCTTCCAGCATGGAATCCCAAATCGCGTGATACTGTTCGGGGCGCGCGGGACGAATCTCAATGCCGCGCGGCAATTCGTACTCGGGAATGTTCTCCAAATTCGGGCGCAGCATTTCATAAAAATAACGCGTGGGCGCGTAGTCCTCTTGCTCTAAAAGGTGTATCAGCGCGGTTTGAACGCTTTGGACAAAAGTTTGAAAAAATTTCGGCGCGTCCGCAGGGTCTTGGCTCGCCATTTCGCGCAAAACATTTTCGCTGTGTCGAATCATTGCGCGTCCAATGCCGCGCCCCTTCCATTCGGGCAACACAAAACCGTGATGGGCGTACCGAATCACGCCATCCACTTCGGGTACGCGGCGCACAGTTTTGTACGCAATGACCTCGCCCGCGCGTTCCAAGAGAAACGCGTCCGTCGCCACATTCATCGAGGGCATCGTTTCCAACTGCGCGCGAAACTGTTCCAACGTCGCCGATTCTTCCATCCCTTGCGAATGGCGGTCCGCGTACAACACGCGCAGCATTTTTGCGTAATCCGATTCGTCGCGCCAATTTCGTAAGGTTAACCCCACAATGCCCAATTCAGACGCAAAGGTTGTTGTCGTTTCGAGAGTTGCAATCATTTTTTTCCTCACTTTGGAGAACGGGAGAAATTTCGAATTTCGAATTTTGAATTTCGATTGACGTTTCACGTTTCTCGGCGTTAGAGAACGCCTCCTACGCGCGTTTCATGTTTCTACGCGCGTTTCATCCTTCATCCTTTGTTTTCTCCCACTCACCGCGCGTAATTCCCATCCACACTTCATCCCAACGCTGTCCCATTTTGTTGAGCGCGTTACGGTTGACGCCTTCGTACACAAAACCGCATTTTTCGTACGAACGCAGCGCGCGTTGGTTGAAACCAAAAACGCGCAGCGACAAACGATGCAGATTCCATTCCTGAAACGCGTAACGCATAAAGACGCGCATCGCGTCCGTGCCGTACCCTTTGCCCCAATAGTCGCGTTCGCCAATCAAAATCCACACAAAACTGTCGCCGTGCGGTTGCTCAATCCACATTCCCATTTGTCCGATGAGTTTGTCATCGGCGCGCGTGCGAACCGCAAAGACAGGTTCGTTCGCATCGTTGCCGTACCGTTCGATGCGTTCTTTGATTTTTTTCTCACCCCACGCTTCCGCAATGCGTCCATAGCCGAGACGAAAAAATTCCGTGTCGCGGTGCCACACCTCCATTATTTTCGCGTCCGTTTCTGGATTGGTGGCGGTGAGTTTGACGAGTTTGCCTGTGAAAAGATTGTTCATGTGTTAAATGTAGACAAGGAAACAGGGAAACAAGGAACATGCCTACCTGCCTACCTGATACCTGTCTACCTGAACCCCTGTCTACCTGTCTACCTGATTACCTGTTCCATTTCGCTCCCATTCCTCTCGCAAAACTCCCATCGTAACAATGTCGTCGCGGATGCCGCCGCGAAATTCGGCGCCGCGCGTTTTGCCTTCGTGAACAAAACCGCATTTTTCGTAGGAACGAATCGCGCGCGCATTGGTCGCGACGGCATCGAGCGAAACGCGATGCAAATTCAATTCTTGAAATGCGAATTGCAAAATCAGCTTCATCGCGTCCGTGCCGTATCCTTTGCTGCGATACTCGCTTTCGCCAATGCCGATGCCTACGTACGCGTCGCGGTGATGTGAATTGACGCGCAAGAGTATGACAAAGCCAATCAATTTGTCGTCGGCGAGCGCGCGAATGGCGAACGGATAAAAGCGTTCACTGTGCGGCCGTTCGATGCGTTCACGCGTCTGTTTTAGTTGGGGCGGCAAGACGGGATCCACTTCCAACCAGCGCGTGTAAATCGTGTCGCGGCGCCAATTTGATATCGTTTGCGCATCCGCTGCCGGGTCTTGGGCGGCGAGACGGACGAGCGTTCCGGTGAATAAAGAATCATTCATTTTGTTTCGCTTCCCATTCGCTTTTCAAAATGCCCATCCCGATACTATCCCAGCGTTTGCCCTCGCGCTTTAACGCGTCGCGCCACGCGCCTTCGTGGACGAAACCGATTTTTTCATACGCGCGAATGGCGCGCGCGTTATAGCCAAAGACGCCGAGATTGATGCGATGCAGATTCAATTCTTGAAAACCGAAACGCAAGAGAATCTGCACCGCGTCCGTGCCATACCCCTTGCCCCACAATTCGCGTTCGCCGATGCCGATGGCGAGCCACGCGTTGCGATGGGGCGACAGCGCATCAAACAAACCGCCTTCGCCGATAATGCGATCATCTTCCAAGCGCATGACGGCAAACGAAAAATTGCCCGGTTGATTTTTTTCGGCGTAATCGCGCATCTGTTCTTGCGCGCGTTTCGCATTGCGCGGGCGCGTGGGGTCGCTGTCGAACAATTGATAAAATTCTGAATCACGCGACCACTTGGCAATGACCGCGCCCATCGCGTCAATGTCTTGCGCGACAAGCCGCGTGAGTTTGCCGGTGAAAAGGTTTTTCATCTGTAGTAAGGAGACAGGGAAACAAGAAAACAGGTTTCTCTACTTGTCTACATGTGTAACTATCTACTTGTTCCCCGCTGTCCACTCCTCCGCCAAAATGCCGTATGTCAATGCGTCCCAATAACGTCCGTCGCGATAAATCGCTTCGCGGCGGCGCACTTCGAGTTGCAAGCCGTGTTTGGCTAGAAATTTTTGCGCGCCGTCGTTATATCCGAACGTATGTCCTGTGAGCCGATAAAGATTCAATTCCTCGAACGCATAGCGCAAGAGCATCTGCAATGCTTCGCCGCCCAAACCTTGGCGGCGGTCGTTGGGCGAGCCGATGCCCATGTTAAAGTGCGCGTTGCCGTGATTCCACTCCACCCAGTGAATGTGCGCGAATCCGATGGCGCGGTCATCTGCTTTCATGCGAATCACGAAAAAATAAAAATCGCGCCCCGCTTCTTTTTCCAGCTCTTCGATTTTCTTTTTGACGTGAAACGGCGCGAGCGGCCGCGCGGGTTCAAATTCGGTGAGCCGCAGATATTCGGGGTCGTGCGTCCATTTGGAAAAAACCTCCGCGTCCTTTTCCGCATCGAACGCGGCGAAACGAATTTTTTCGCCCTCGAAAAGTTGCAGAACCATTTTTGCTCCTTGACAAATTTCAGATTTGTCGGACAAATAAAAAAACCACGAGCGCGGCTCGTGGCAGATTGGCAGGGCAAATTTTCGATTTGCCAACAAAAAAACCACGAGCGTTCAGTGTCGCCCGTGGTTTAGGAATCAATCGCAATGAATTCTAGCGATGGTCAACAGGCGCACCGGTACAAGGCAGAACAACATCCCCGCCTGTGACGACGGAGCGAATGCCTTGGGTGAAAAGAGAATCTGTAAAGACCATCAGAATGCGCCTCCTGTTGACAAACAAATTGTCGCCAGAACGATGGGGAATATATCACGATTTCGGACGCGTGTCAATAGTTTTAAGAATCAGTCAGGACTGGCGCTTGAAAGCGACGCGCGCTATATATTCAACGGCGCGAGCGCGTTTTCTGTAATCGTTTGGGCGTACCATTTCGCGCTATCTTTCAAGACGCGCGTTTGTGTCGCATAATCCACATAGACCACGCCAAAGCGTTTCGTGTAACCCCATGCCCATTCAAAATTGTCCATGAGCGACCAGACAAAATAACCGCGCATGTTCACGCCTTGTTGCATCGCACGCGCAACCGCGTCCAGATGCGCATACAAATAATCCGTGCGGCGCGGGTCGCGCACGCGTCCATCGCCGTTGTACTCATCCGCGAACGCCGCGCCGTTTTCGGTAATGTACGTCGGCGGCAACGCGTAAGTTGTATTGAGCCGCACCAACATTCTTTCCAGCGCGGGCGCGTGGACTTCCCAACCCATTTCGGTATATTCTGAACCGGGCACGGGTCCCGCCACGCCCACCACATGCCGCGCGTAATAATTGATGCCCCACCAATCGAGACTGCGCGCGATTTGCGCCATATCGCCCGGCAAAATTTGCGGCGCGCGCGCGCCATATTTTTCCAAAACGTCGGCGGGATAGCTGCCGCGAAAAAGCGGGTCGAGAAACCACGCGTTATCCTGCTGCCATTGCTCATGCGCGATTTTCAATTCTTGTTCGGAATTATGCATCGTTTCAGAGGGCCACAAATTGATGACGATGCCCGCTTGGACCGCGGGCGCCGTCGCGCGCAACGCGTCAATGGCTGCGCCGTGCGCCACGAGCAAGTGATGCGAAACTTGCAAGGACAGCGCCTCATCTTGCAAGCCGGGCGCGTGTTCGCCGCTGCGATGTCCCAAAAATGCAATCACCCATGGCTCGTTCAAGGTCGCCCAATGTTTGATGCGGTCGCCAAGCCGTTTGCCCATCAACGCAGCGTAAGCGGCAAATTGTCCCACCAAGTCTCGATTGCCCCACCCGCCCTGGTCTTGTAACGCTTGCGGCAAATCCCAATGATAGAGCGTCGCATACGGCTCGATGTTTGCTTCCAACAGCGCGTCGGTGAGACGGTCATAAAAATCAATCCCTTTTTCATTCACCGCGCCGACGCCGTTTGGCAGGACGCGGGGCCACGAAATCGAAAAACGATACGCGTTCAAACCAATTTGGCGCATGATTTCAATATCGCCGCGAAAACGATGATAGTGGTCGCACGCGACATCGCCGTTAGCGGCATTGACAATTTTGCCGGGCGTGTGGCTAAAGCGGTCCCAGATGGATTCGCCCTTGCCGTCAAGATTCCACGCGCCTTCAATTTGATACGCCGCCGTTGCCGCGCCCCACGTAAAATCGGATGGAAAAACGTTCATGGTAGATGCTCCTTTTGCAAACTGAAATTTACGCACGCAATCTTTTCGTTCCAGCGCGACGCGCCGCACGATTCACGCCGCGCCAGCTATATCAATGCGAAACTAAATTTCTAACGATTTTCTCAATTCTCAAAATTTATCAAAATTTTCCAAAAACATTATGTCAATCACCAAGCGAAAAAGATTAAAAAATTCTTTCCAGGTCAGTTTTTGACGATTTGAAATGGCTTGACATATAGGCGTTTTTCTGCCTATAATGTTGCACACGTTTCAAGGCAATGGGTCGTTGGTCAATGACCCACTAGATATGCCAAGGAGGATTTTTAAAAATGTCCATGACCAAGAGTGAAGTCTCGCGTCATCTCGCAGACAAAGTTGGGATTACCAAAAAGCAGAGCGACGCGTATCTCGAAGCGCTCGCAGAGCTCGCGTATGCCGAAGCCAAGAATACCTTTGTGATTCCGGGCATCGGAAAACTCTCGCTCAAAGAATCTCCCGCGCGCGAAGCGACCATGCCATTCGGTCCGCGCAAAGGCGAAAAGTATTGGGTGCCGGCGAAAAAGAAAGTCAAATTCACTGTCGCCAAAGCAGCCAAAGATGCCATCACCGGCAGCGGCAAGAGCAGCGGTGGCGGCGGCGAGATGGGCTAGATCGGGTACCGAAAAGCGCACAGCAATCGCCTGTGCGCTTTTCTCATTCTCAAAAATGTTTTCCGCTCAAGACCGCGCGCGCTTGCTCCAAGCGAACAATATATGGCTCGCCACTGTCCGCCCCAATCAGACCCCGCACCTCGCGCCAATTTGGTTCGTGTGGCACGACGAAAAAGCGTATATTTGTACGGGCCGCCGTTCCGTCAAAGCGCGCAATATCGCGGCGAATCCACATGTCAGCTTGGCGCTCGAAGACGGCAACGACCCGGTGGTCGTACAAGCTAAAGCAAAAATTCTCAACCGCGCGCCGTCTCAAGTAATCGAGCTCTTTCAGCAAAAATATCAGTGGGACATTACGAACGATTCCACGTACGATGCGGTCATTGAAATCACGCCGCAACGCGTTGTTTTGTAGCGCACGCCCCTCTGAACGCGGCGCGCGCCGCGCAATTTTTCCGCTTTGATTTGTGTGTGCTATAATTTCTGCCGCACTAAATCTAATTGTACGAGGATGTCATGAATTTTACACCGGACCCGGTTGCATTCGTCATTCCCCTGCCCTTTGGTTTATTCGGGCAAACGAGTCTGCCCATTTATTGGTACGGCATTATTATTGTCGCGGGCGCGATTGCGGGCGCCTTTCTCGCGGCGCACGAAGCCAAACGCAAAGGCATTGACCCCGACCACGTTTGGAACGGTTTGCTGTTTGCGCTGCTCTTTGGCGTGTTGGGCGCGCGGTTGTATCACGTTCTATCCGACGTCGCGCAGGGCGACCCGAACGGTTATTTTGCAAATGATTTCGTGACCAATCTAATCAATGTGCTAAATCCGCGTCAGGGCGGGTTGGGCATTTTTGGCGCGGTCGTGGGCGGCGTATTTGGCATCTGGCTGTATACGCGTTTTGCCAAGGTCAAATTTTGGCCCCTTGTGGATGTGGCAATTCCGGGTTTGGCGCTCGGGCAAGCCATTGGGCGCTGGGGCAATTTCATGAATCAAGAATTGTACGGCTATCCCACCGATTTGCCGTGGGGCATTCCGATTACGGCGGCGCACCGGTTGCCGCAATTTGCGTCGTACCCGGATACGACGCGTTTTCATCCGACATTTTTGTATGAATCTATCGGCATGTTCATCGTGACGGGGTTGCTGTTGTATATCGGACGACGTTGGGCCAAGACGCTCAAGCCCGGCGACATGCTTTTGTTGTACGGCATCTTTTATCCGCTGGTGCGCTTTTTCAGCGAAATGCAGCGGCCCGACGCGTGGATTCTCGCCAATACCGGAATTCCGACCGCGCAAGTGATTTCGGTCATTTCGTTTGTCATCTGCGGCATCTGGTTTTTGTATCGGCACACGGGACCTCAAAACGCGGCGCGCAGTTCCGGCACGCGACGCAACGCGCCGGCGCGCTAAAGGCAGCGTCGCCCGCCTTGCTATTCCAAATAAAAAATCGCCGCGCTGCGCGCGGCGATTTTTTTCTTTACGAGGTCTTGCCGAGAATTTCCACCGGCACGCCCGCATGTTGTTTGAAATCATTGGCGTCTTGCCATGAACCCACAATCGTATCCCAATGCATCGGAATCGCCAGCGCGGGTTTCACCATCTGCGCGATTTGCACCGCTTCCTCTGCCGTACACACATACGTGCCGCTAACCGGCACGAGCAAAATATCGCATTGGATATTTTTCATTTCGGGCAGCGGGTCTGTGTCGCCGGTGTGATAAATGCGTTTGCCGTTCAACGTCACGATATAACCGACGCCGCCGTAATGATCCGGATGAAAATTTTGGCGGTCCGCGCGCAGATTGTACGCCGGCACAACTTGGAGCGGCACGCCCAGAACGGTGAGCGTATCGCCGCGTTTCACAATTTGCAAATTGCCTTCCAATTTTCCAGCCAGCTGTTCGGGTCCCACCACGACCGTATCGGCGCGGCGCACGCGGTCAATATCTTCGACGACAAAATGGTCGAAATGGTCGTGCGTAATCAAAACAATATCCGCGTCGTGCGGCGCGTGTTCAATTTTCCACGGGTCCACATAAACCGTTTTTTCGCCGCGCAAACGAAAGCTGTCATGGCCCAGCCATTCGATTTTCGGATCCATCTCTAACCTCCTTGTAGTTTGACTCGCGTTCATTATAACAAATTCAAATTCATCTTGACAATCGTCAATCCCGCGCTATAATCGGAACAAATGCGGGAGTAGCTTAGTGGTAAAGCATCTGCTTCCCAAGCAGAGGAGCGCGGGTTCAAATCCCGTCTCCCGCTTCCCTCTTTTCGTTTATCTGCAAATCAAATACGCTTGATGATTCAGCATGATCCATTCTTGGGCCATGCGCATAGCGCCGCACTCTGGCGAATCTTTTCCTTTGAGGAGAAGGTGTGTCCGCAAATCCGGCAACTAGTCACAATAACGCTCCCATCCTCGGCCGCAAACAGCGTCCCTGGTATTCCAGAGTTAATTGGATTGCCGTCGTCGCCGCCATTTTTGTTTTGCTCTTGATTTTGCGCGTGATTCAAGTGCAAATGGATTTGGCTGCCGCCGGCAAATCGTACCCCCCGGCGTACTGGGCTTTTCAAATCAGCAACGGTCTGGTCCTCGGCGGCGTGTACGCGCTCATCGCGCTCGGCTATACGCTTGTGTACGGCATTCTCATGATGATTAATTTCGCGCACGGCGAAATCGTCATGTTTGGCGCGTACGCGGGCTTTTTCGTTTTGGCGGCGTGCGACGCCACCGGTTTTACCAAAACCAATCAAGTGGCGACTTTGCTCTTGGTCTTTGGCGCGGGCATGTTGGTTTCCATGCTCATGGGCATCGGCTTGGAACGCATCGCGTATCGGCCGCTGCGCGCGGCGCCGCGGCTCGTCCCCTTGATTACCGCCATCGGCGCGTCCGTCTTTTTGCAAGAAACTTCACGCTTGATTTTTGGCGCGCCCATTCGCGTCTATAACAAACCGGCGATGCTGCAAGGCGCCATCACGCTGCCGGGCAATGTGGCGGTGCCGATTACCGGCGCGTTTATTATTGTCGCCTCAATCATCATGATGGTCGTTTTGTATTGGTTGGTGCAACACACCCGCACCGGACGCGCCATGCGCGCCGTGGCGACCAACAAAGAAGCCGCCGCGTTGATGGGCATTAGCGTTGACCGCATCATTGTCATCACCTTTGCCATCGGCTCGATTTTGGCGGGCGCGGCGGGCGTCATGCTCGGTTTTCACAACAGCCAAATCAATTCGACGATGGGCTTTTTTCCGGGCATCAAAGCGTTCACGGCGGCAGTGCTGGGCGGCATCGGCAATATCCCCGGCGCCATGTTGGGCGGTTTCATTTTAGGTTTATCCGAAGCGCTGGGTCCTAGCTTGTTGGGCATCCCTTCGCAATACAAAGATGTGATTGCATTCACTCTGCTCGTGCTGGTTTTGATTTTCCGCCCGCAAGGTATTTTGGGCGAACAACTCGGCGCCGAAAAGGCATAACATTTTCCGCATATGCGTTCAGCCATTCGTACCGGACTGGTATCCGGCTTTGTCCTCTTGTTCTTTGTTCTGATTGGCGTGTACACCACGTTCGAACAATTGACCTTGAGCGGCTTGTGGCTCACCATCAAAGGCGCCACCGCGAGCGAAATCGCCGCCCAAGTTCCGAGCATGACCAATCCGCAATTTTCGCGGATTGTGACCGCCGTATCCGCCATCATCATTGGATTTTTAGCTGCGCGCCGCGCGCCGCGCGCAGGCGCCATGTTCGCGCGCGCCGTCGGCGCCACAGCGCTCGCGGGCGCAATGATGGGATTGTTCTTGGTCATTGTGGATGCGCTGTATGCGGCAGGATTCAATGTCGCGTTCGTTTTTGAAAAAGTAAAACCGGAAACGGTGCAAGCATTGTTGTTTGACCAACCGCCGTTAATCGGCGCGGCGATTTGGGTAATCCTCATGGCTGCGTTCGGTGTGATAGGCGCGCTGCTGACGCTGGGCTGGAACGCCTTGCAAAAACGCCGCCGCCCGGCTGAAGCGAGTCGCGCTTCGGAAACCACGACGCGCCGCGTGCAAACGGGCGCGCTCATCGCGGCGGGCTTGTTTCTATTTCTCGCGCCGTTGTTTATCGGCGTCTATTGGAATCAAGTGCTGGGTTCCATCGGCTTGTATGTTTTACTCGGTCTCGGTCTAAACATCGTCGTCGGTTTCGCGGGTTTGCTCGATTTGGGCTATGTCGGTTTCTTTGCCATCGGCGCCTACACGATGGCGGTATTGACCTCGCCCAATTATCCGTTCGGCTGGACCTTTTGGCTCGCGCTGCCCGTAGCAATGATTATGGCAGCCATCGCGGGGACGCTGCTCGGCATTCCGGTGCTGCGTTTGCGCGGCGATTATTTAGCCATCGTCACGCTCGGCTTTGGCGAAATCATTCGCATCATTCTGAAATTCAATCCCTACACGGGCGGCCCGCAAGGCGTGCTCAATGTCGCCGCGCCCACCTTTACGATTCCCATTATCGGTTACACGGTTGAATTTAATTCTTCGACGCCGTTTTGGTATCTGATTTTTTTCACGTGCATCATTGTCGCGTTCATCGCGCTGCGTTTGAATGATTCGCGCACGGGACGCGCGTGGACGGCAATGCGCGAAGACGAAGACGCGTCCGAAGCGATGGGCGTGAATACGACGCGCGCGAAACTGTTGGCGTTCGGCACGGGCGCATTTTTCGCGGGTCTCGCCGGAGCCATTTACGCCTCGCGGCAGCAGCACATTTTCCCCGACGATTTTACTTTGTTGATTTCAATCAACACGCTGGCGCTCATCATTATCGGCGGCTTGGGTTCGATTCCCGGCGTCATTATCGGTTCGGTCGTGTTAATTGGCTTGCCCGAAGTGTTGCGCCCGGTTTCGGATTATCGTCTGCTCGCCTATTCCGCGCTCTTGGTCGTAATGATGTTGGTGCGGCCCGAAGGTTTGATTCCTTCCGCGCGACGCAAATTAGAATTTCACGAACGCGAACCCGAACTTGAAATCATCGAATCCAATTGAAACGACGGGCGCAAGCGATTTTATTCGCCCGACAGATTCGCTTTGACACGCACATTCAACTGCGCTATACTCGCGCGCTAATAACTCTAGCAGCTGTGAATCCAATCCCTCTTGCAGCTGCGCCACTCGATTTGTCGCTCGTTCAATGGCGGTGAACGAACCAAATCGCGCGTGGCTCTTGCCGGACGCAGGCCCAACCAGACGTTACGCAGAGCGCATTGACAGATGCCTCGCACCTCGCGCCCGGATTGGTAGGTCAGTCAACCCATAATGTGACGCACCCGCGTTACGAATTTGCGAAATTTTTTCGCAGTTCTCGGAGGAGGAGAACAGAATGAAACGTACGTTTATTTTTGGCTTGACTCTATTGGCGTTAATTCTTGTGATTAGCGCCTGCGCCGCGCCGGTAACGCCCGCGCCCGCGCCGACTCAAGCCCCCGCGCAGCCCACCCAAGCCCCCGCGCAACCGACGGCTGCGCCCGTGCAACCCACCCAAGCGCCTGCGGCGGGACCCGACGAATGGGGCACCGTCACAGTTAAAAAAGGCGATACCATCAAGGCATCGTTTAGCGCCGCCATGACCGGCGACCTCGCGCTGTTTGGTCAAGACATGCAGCTCGGCGCACAAATGGCTGCCGCCAAATTCGGTTCCGACATTGACGGTTTCAAACTCGAAATCGTGACCGAAGACGACCTCTGCTCTGGCCCCGGCGGCACCACCATCGCCAATAAAATTGTCGCCGACCCCGCCATCGTCGGCCACATCGGTTTCATGTGCTCGAGCGGCATGATTCCCGGCAGCGAAATTCTCGACAAGGCGCACATTGTTTCCATCTCGCCTTCCGCCACCGCCGTCACCGTCACTTCGCGCGGTTTGCCCACCGTTAACCGCACCGCCTTTAACGACAAGATTCAGGGTCCCGCCGACGCCAACTTTGTGCTCAAAGAACTCGGCTTGAAAAAAGCCGCCACCATGCACGACGGTTCGCCCTACGGTCAAGGTCTCGCCGAAGCGTTCGCCGAAGCCTTCAAAGCCGGCGGCGGTGAAGTCGTCGGCGACATGGAAGCCGTCACCGTCGGCGAAAAAGATTTCCGCGCCACCCTCACCAAAATCGCCGCCAATCAACCCGAGATTATCTTTTTCGGCGGGTTCTGGCCCGAAGCCGCCGTCTTGATTACCCAAAAAGCCGAAGTCGGCATGAAGGATGTCAAGTTCATGAGCGCCGACGGCACGTTTAGCGCCGACCTCATCAAAGCCATCCCCGAAGCCAGCCAAGGCACCTATGCTTCGTTCGGTTCTTCGCAGCAAGGCGCCGGCTATTCCGAATTCGTCAAAGAATACGAAGCCAAGGGCGGCAAAAAGGAAAACATTGTCTTTTCGCCGCAAACCTATGATGCCGTCAACGTCCTCGCTCTGGCATTGAAAGCTGTCGCCAAGCCCGACGCCGATGGCAATCTCACCATTGGCCGCAAGGCATTGGCGGATGCCGTTCGCCAAGTCAAATTGGAAGGCGTCACCGGCGGTATTGCGTTCGACGCCAATGGCGACCGCCCGCCGGAATCCACCAACGTCATCATCAACCAAGTTCAGGGCGACGAATGGGTCCAAGTGTTCCCGCCCAAGACCACGGCTGCGACAGGACCCGATGAATGGGGCACCGTCACAGTTAAAAAAGGCGATACCATCAAGGCATCGTTTAGCGCCGCCATGACCGGCGACCTCGCGCTGTTTGGTCAAGACATGCAGCTCGGCGCACAAATGGCTGCCGCCAAATTCGGTTCCGACATTGACGGTTTCAAACTCGAAATCGTGACCGAAGACGACCTCTGCTCTGGCCCCGGCGGCACCACCATCGCCAATAAAATTGTCGCCGACCCCGCCATCGTCGGCCACATCGGTTTCATGTGCTCGAGCGGCATGATTCCCGGCAGCGAAATTCTCGACAAGGCGCACATTGTTTCCATCTCGCCTTCCGCCACCGCCGTCACCGTCACTTCGCGCGGTTTGCCCACCGTTAACCGCACCGCCTTTAACGACAAGATTCAGGGTCCCGCCGACGCCAACTTTGTGCTCAAAGAACTCGGCTTGAAAAAAGCCGCCACCATGCACGACGGTTCGCCCTACGGTCAAGGTCTCGCCGAAGCGTTCGCCGAAGCCTTCAAAGCCGGCGGCGGTGAAGTCGTCGGCGACATGGAAGCCGTCACCGTCGGCGAAAAAGATTTCCGCGCCACCCTCACCAAAATCGCCGCCAATCAACCCGAGATTATCTTTTTCGGCGGGTTCTGGCCCGAAGCCGCCGTCTTGATTACCCAAAAAGCCGAAGTCGGCATGAAGGATGTCAAGTTCATGAGCGCCGACGGCACGTTTAGCGCCGACCTCATCAAAGCCATCCCCGAAGCCAGCCAAGGCACCTATGCTTCGTTCGGTTCTTCGCAGCAAGGCGCCGGCTATTCCGAATTCGTCAAAGAATACGAAGCCAAGGGCGGCAAAAAGGAAAACATTGTCTTTTCGCCGCAAACCTATGATGCCGTCAACGTCCTCGCTCTGGCATTGAAAGCTGTCGCCAAGCCCGACGCCGATGGCAATCTCACCATTGGCCGCAAGGCATTGGCGGATGCCGTTCGCCAAGTCAAATTGGAAGGCGTCACCGGCGGTATTGCGTTCGACGCCAATGGCGACCGCCCGCCGGAATCCACCAACGTCATCATCAACCAAGTTCAGGGCGACGAATGGGTCCAAGTGTTCCCGCCCAAAACAGCAAGCGGCGCAATGCCTGACCTCGGCGGCAAAGAAATTACCGTTGCCGTAGAAAACGCCTATCCGCCGTTCAACGCCATTGACACGGCGACGGGCAAGGGCGTGGGCTGGGACTATGACGCGCTCGCCGAAATTTGCAAACGCATCAACTGCAAACCCGTGTTCAAGGAAATCGCGTGGGACGGTATGCTCGCCGCCATCTCTCAAAATCAATTTGACATGGCAGCCGACGGCGTAACGATTACGGATGAACGCGCCAAGACCGTTGATTTCTCCATCCCCTATCAAACCGTTAGTCAAGTGGTCATGACGCGCGCCGACGAAACGCGGTTCAAGACTTTGGCTGAAGCCAAAGCCATGAAAGACCTCAAGGTCGGCACGCAAAAAGGCACCACCAACTATGACGAAGCCGTCAAGGCCTGGGGCGAAGCGAACGTAATCGGTTTCGACCAGTTCCCCGAAGCCGTCAATGCCTTGATTACGCAGCAAGTGGATATTGTGGTCGCGGACAACTCGTTCGCCAAACAGTATCTGACCGAAAACGCCGACAAGATCAAGATTATGGAAGAGCCATTGCTCACGCAATATCTTGGGTTTGTCTTTCCCAAGGGTTCTTCCCTCGTCGCCCCCGTGAACGCCGCTATTCAAGCCATGACGGACGACGGCACTATCGCCGCGCTCGAGAAAAAGTGGTTCGAGAATCAATAGGCGCGGACTAGACAACGCTTTAGGATAGAGGTCCAAGTTGCCGGGACGAGGACTTGGGCCTCTCTTTCAAAATGAACTCTAACCCTGAACCCTCTGGCATGGCTTCAACCCGTCCTGAAACGCCGGGGACCTTTCAAGTCAAGGTCGTTGACCGCTTGTCAGGTCTGCCGTGGTGGCTTATTCTGCTACTTTTGGGCGGCGCGATTCTCGCGTTCCAATTTGCCTCGAACGAGACCTACCAACAGATTTTTCGCCGCATCCTCTCAGGTATTCTTGTAACGCTTTCGATTACGGCGCTGGGTTATTCTTGCGCGCTCGTTTTGGGTTTGCTAGCCGGGCTGGGCCGCGTCTCGAAAAATGTGGTCCTCTTTAATCTCTCGACGCTGTACGTCCAAGTCGTGCGCGGCATCCCGATGTTGGTGCAAATTTTTTATTGGGGCTTTGTAATCTTTCCGGGCTTGATCGGCCTTTTGAATGTGTTCGGCGACATGTTGGCGCCCGCCCTCGGCGCCGATAACATCTTGGCAAAAATCAAGCCGTCCGATATTAACTTGTATTGGGTCGTCGTCATTGCGCTCGCGTTTGCGTATGGCGGCTATGAAGCGGAAACCTTTCGCGCCGGCATCGAATCCATCGGCAAGGGGCAGGTGGAAGCGGCGCGTTCATTGGGCATGACATATTTTCAGGCGATGCGTTTTGTGGTCCTGCCGCAAGCGATTCGCCGCGTGCTGCCGCCGCTGGGCAACGATTTAATTTCTATGCTCAAAGATTCTTCGCTGGCTTCGGTGCTGGGCGTGCGCGACATTACGCAAGAAGCGCGGCTCTACGCCTCCACCACCTTTCGTTATGTTGAAGCGTACAACTCGCTCGCCTTTATCTACCTCACCTTGACTTTGACTTTATCGCTGTTGACGCGCTGGATTGAAACGCGTTGGAAACAGCTCTAATCTTTCGCGACGGCGCGCCCATTCGTCTCCGCGCGTATCGCGCGAACGCACAAAACTGTGATACACTAAAAAAAAGTGGACCGCCTGAACGCTTTTATGCGCGCATCCGAGCGCCCAATTCCTTGCAATGACGCAACCTAACGCGATTATCCAAATTCAAGACGTACACAAACATTTCGGCAACGTTCACGCCTTGCGCGGCGTTTCGACGCATGTCAACAAAGGTCAGGTGCTGGTCGTCATCGGACCAAGCGGCTGCGGCAAATCCACCTTGCTCCGTTCGATTAACGGTTTGGAAACGATTGACAGCGGACGCATCATCGTGGATAACAATACCATTGACGCCAAACATCAAAATATCAACGCCGTGCGCGCCGAAGTCGGCATGGTCTTTCAACAGTTCAATTTATTTCCGCATCTGACGGTTTTGGAAAATTTGACGCTCGCGCAAATCCAAGTTCGCAAACGCGCCAAACCAGAGAGCATTGACATCGCGCATGACCTCTTGCGTAAAGTACGCATCCCGGAGAAAATAAATATGTATCCGGGGCAGCTCTCGGGCGGACAGCAGCAGCGCGTCGCCATCGCGCGCGCGCTCGCCATGAATCCCAAAGTCATGTTGTTTGACGAACCGACCAGCGCGCTGGACCCCGAAATGATTAATGAGGTGCTGGATGTGATGCTCGACCTCGCCGCAGAAGGCATGACCATGTTGGTGGTGTCGCACGAAATGGGCTTTGCGCGCAACGCCGCCTCGCGCGTTATTTTCATGGATGCCGGCGCCATCGTCGCCGAAGGCACGCCTCAAGAAATGTTTGACAATCCAACAAACGATCGCATGAAACAGTTTTTGAGCAAAATCTTGCACTGATTTGTGATTTGAGATTTATGAGCGTCGCCTTTTCCGTTCAGCGAAAAGCGCCCGTCATAAATGAAAAATCAAAAATTCCATGGCGACCATCCTTCAAACGCAAGGCGTTACCAAACGATTCGGCGGGCTGACCGCAGTGGATAATGTGGACTTTACGATTGAAGAGGGTTCAATCGTCAGTCTCATTGGTCCGAACGGCGCAGGCAAAACGACCTTTTTTAATTGCATCACGGGCTATTACACGCCCGAAGAAGGCGCGATTCAATTCGGCGATACGCCCACCGTCGGCCTCAAGATGCACCAAATCACCAAGCTGGGCATCGCGCGCACGTTTCAAAATATCCGGCTGTTTAGCAACATGACCGCGCTCGAAAACGTGATGGTGGGTCAACATCCGCGCATGAAAGCCGGCGTCCTTGGCGCGCTCTTGCTCAATCGCGGAACGCGCGAAGAAGAAGCGCACGTGCAAAACCGCGCAGCCGAACTCTTGCGCTTTGTCGGCTTGCGCGGCAAAGGCAACATCCTCGCCAAAAATCTCGCGTACGGCGACCAACGGCGGCTAGAAATTGCGCGCGCGCTCGGCACCAATCCCAAACTCTTGCTGCTCGACGAACCCACCGCCGGCATGAATCCGCAAGAATCGCTCCTGATGGTGGACTTTATCCGCAAACTGCGTCAGGAAATGAATGTCACGATTTTGCTCATCGAACACCACATGCGCGTCGTCATGACTATTTCGGAACGCGTAACCGTTTTAGATTTCGGCGTCAAAATCGCCGAAGGTTCGCCCGCCGAAGTTCAACAAAATCCGCGCGTGCGCGAAGCATATCTCGGCTCATCGGAAATGCACATTTAACGATAGGCCTGCGGTATGGGCGCTAAAGGATGCGTTGCCAACCTTTGGTCCACATACCTCATCCCATCTTTTTGATTATGTCACTTCTTCAGGTCAACGACATTCACACCTATTACGGCCACATTCACGCGCTCAAAGGCATTTCTCTCACCGTCGAACAGGGCGAAATCGTCACGCTGATTGGCGCGAACGGCGCGGGCAAAACGACGACCATCCGCACCATTTCGGGCTTGCTGCACCCGCGCAGCGGCGTCGTCTTGCTAAACGACGAACAAATCAACGGGATGCCGGCGCACCAAATCGTCACCAAAGGCATCGGTCAATCGCCAGAAGGCCGTCAAATTTTCACCCGCCTAACCGTCCAAGAAAATTTGGAAATGGGCGCCTATTCGCGGTCGGACAAAGACGGCGTCAAAAAAGACCTTGACCATGTTTTCCAACTTTTCCCGCGACTCGCCGAACGACGCACCCAAGCCGGCGGCACTCTTTCCGGCGGCGAACAACAGATGCTCGCCATGGGGCGCGCGCTCATGACGCGCCCGCGCGTCCTCATGCTCGACGAACCTTCCATGGGTCTGGCGCCGGTGCTTGTGGATACCATCTTTGAAATCATCAAGACGCTGAATCAAGAAGGCACCACCATTTTGTTGGTGGAACAAAACGCCGCGCGCGCGCTTTCGGTTGCAAACCGGGGCTATGTCTTGGAAACGGGACGCATCATGTTGGAAGGCAACGCGCAAGAGCTGGCTGCGAATGAGCAGATTCGCAAATTGTATTTGGGCGAAGAATAGACCGGTTGCATTTTCAAAAAAAAGGAGGCGACACGCTCATTATCTGATATGGCACGTTCGCCGCATCAAGAGTGGCGCTCTGGCTGGACACACGGCGCGCGGTCTCGCGCCGGACGGCGATGCGGTCAACCCGACGAATGGCTCTGCGGTCAATACGATTGCCCGCAACTCTATAGGAGGAGAAAAAAAGATGAAGCTCAAATTGTTGGCGATTGGGACAATGGTGGGCGCGGCGGCGCTGGTCAGCGCGTGCGGCGGATTGCCGGGCGGCGGAGGCGCGACCGGAAGCAACACTATCAAGATTGTCTCTAGCACCCCACTCACCGGCGGCGATTCGGGCCCCGGCCAAGCCCTAGCCAATTCGGCGCAACTCGCGCTCGAAAAACACGGGGACAAAGCAGGTAACTATACCATCGTCTTTGAAGCGTTAGACGATGCCAGCGCCGCGCGCGGCGCCTGGGACCCCGATGTCGAAACCTCCAACGCAAACAAAGCCGCCGCCGATCCCCAAATCATGGGGTATCTTGGCACCTACAACTCGGGCGCAGCCAAACTTTCGATTCCGATTTTGAATCAAGCCGGCCCGCTGGTAATGATTAGCGGCGGCAACACTTATCCCGGACTGACCAAAGCCGTTGCGGGCGTCACCGACCCATCCGAACCGGACAAATATTATCCCAGCAAAGTTCGCAACTATACGCGCACCGTCGCGGCGGACGATATTCAGGGCGCGGTGGATGCGCGCTGGGCCAAAGAACTCGGCGCCAAGTCCGTCTATATCCTTGACGACCAACAACTCTATGGCAAGGGAATTGGCGATGTATTCAACAAAACCGCCAAAGAACTCGGCATGACCGTTCTCGGACAGGAAGGCATTGACACCAAAGCCACCGATTATAGTTCGCTCGCCGCGAAAATCGTCAGCCAAAATCCCGACCTCTTTTTCTTTGGCGGGGTTACGTCGAGCAACGCCGGCTTGGTCTGGAAAGCGCTGCGCTCGGCGGGCTACAAAGGCATGATGATGGGTCCCGACGGACTCATGACCGAAGACTTTATCAAGCAAGCGGGCGCGGATGCCGAAGGCACCTACATCACTTTCGCAGGCGTTCCCGTCTCGGAGCTTGACAAAATCAGCCCCGAAGGCAAACAATGGCACGCAGATTACGTCAAGAAATTCGGCAAAGAGCCGGATAACTATGGGATCTATGGCTATGAATCCGCGCTCGTGCTTCTCAAAGCCATTGACGAATGTGCCGCCAAAAACACCATGACCCGCGTCTGTGTCCGCGATCAAGTCTTTGCCACCAAAGATTTCAAAGGCATTCTCGGCACCGCGTGGTCCTTTGACGCAAACGGCGATACCACGCTGACCACGATGACTCGCAACGTCATCAAGGACGGCAAGTTCGAGTTCGTCGGTATCGGCCAATAACAGCAAGCGCCGCAATAGGATTTCCCATCCTGTTGGCATAGTTCAAAACTCTCGACTGCGGGACAAGCTGTTGGCAGCAGCTTGTCCCGCCATCTACCGCATGGCGCGTAATTATCCGATTCACGCCATCGGCACATGAGGGCTCTCGCATGAAATTCAAGTTCAGCGTCCGCAATGTTATACTCGCACTCCTTATCTTGGGCTTGGTCGCTCTGCTCATCTCTTGGTTTTTGCGAGACCCCGAGCTATTTATCACGCAGGTGATAAATGGCTTGTCGCAAGGCGCCATTTTCGCGCTCGTCGCAATCGGATACACGATGGTTTATGGCATCATCGAATTGGTGAATTTCGCGCATGGCGACGTGTACATGATTGGCGCGATGCTCTCTTTGACCATCGCCTCGCTGCTGCGCGCCAGTGAAGAAAGCGGCCCCCTGTATAATTTGATGGCGGTGCTGCTCATGTTTTTGACCGCGCCCGTCGTCTGCGCCCTCTTGAACGTCACGATTGAGCGTTTTGCTTATCGGCCGCTGCGTAATTCCTCACGCCTCGCCGCCTTGATTACCGCCATCGGCGTCTCGTTCATTCTCGAACAGGTCGGTTTATTTTGGGCGACGCTGCCTTCGAACCCTTTTATCTATTTCGGCGGCAGCGGTTCCGTGTCCAAAGGATTTCCCGCCCTCGTCTCGAAAGCAAATATCCTGGCTGACACCGGACTCGCGATTAACTTGACGCCCAAGCATCTTTTTGCGCTGGCGCTCGCCATCCCCTTGATGATTGCATTAACCGTCTTTGTGCGCCGCACGCGCACAGGCAAAGCGATGCGCGCGACGGCGCAAAATCGAGACGCCGCGCGCCTGATGGGGATTGATATTGACCGCATTATTTCCATGACCTTTCTTATCGGCGGCGCGCTCGCGGGCGTGGGCGGCGTCGCGGGCGGATTGTATTACGAAGGGGTCGTGTGGAATATGGGCTTTGATATGGGCTTGAAAGCGTTCACGGCGGCTGTGTTGGGCGGCATTGGGAATATCACCGGCGCGGTGATGGGCGGCTTTTTCATCGGCCTCATTTCCGCTTTGAGCGACCAGTATCTCGCCGGTCAATGGACGCGCGCAGTAGTGTTTGCCGTTCTCGTCCTCGTTCTCGTTTTTCGCCCTTCCGGTTTCCTTGGCACCACTGTAACCCAAAAGGCATAGATGCGTATGAGCAATTCCACATCCACTCCCAAGCCCCAAGCGAAAAAGGGCGGCATTGGCGAATATGTACGCAAAAGATGGCCCCTCTTTCTTTTGCTCGCGCTCGCGTTTGCCTATCCGCTAATTGACACCGGGCTCCAACAAATTTCCGCATATCGCTTTGGCGGCTATACCGGCAGTTTTGTGACCGTGCTCATGTTCTCCATCTTGGCGCTCGGCCTCAACATCGTCGTGGGCTATGCCGGCTTGCTTGACCTCGGTTACGCCGCGTTTTTTGCTATCGGCGCCTACGCGATGGCGCTGCTTACGACGCCGACTCCGCCCTGGCAAAATCCGGTCATTCCTTTTCCGTTCAATTACTTTTGGGTTGCGATTCTCATTTCCGCCGCCATCGCCCTGTTCGCCGGGCTGGTTCTCGGCGCGCCGACGATTCCGCTGCGCGGCGATTATCTCGCCATCGTCACATTGGGCTTTGGCGAAATTATCCCGGTGGTCTTTCGCAATCTCACCTGCGTCTCGATTCCGCTGCTCACTTCGGGCTGCATTGACCTGACCGCCGGCGAACGCGGCGTGAATCCTATCGCGCTGCCGGTCATCCCGTTCACCGATTTCGTCTTTTCCAAAATCTTTCTCGGGCCCTGGTACTGGCTCGCGATTCTGCTCGTCATCTTTCTCGTCTTTGTCAATCAACGGCTTGAAATCTCGCGGCTCGGGCGCGCGTGGATGGCAATGCGCGAAGACGAGGACGCGGCAGCCGCTATGGGCATTGACGTCGTTCGCACCAAGCTGATGGCATTCATGATGGGCGCAATGTTTTCCGGCTTTGCCGGCGCCTATTATGCCAGCTATATCCAAGCGGTATTTCCCAGCAACTTTGATTTCACCGTGTCCGTCCTCATCTTGTGCGCCGTAATCGTCGGCGGCATCGGCAATCCATACGGCGCGCTGCTCGGCGGACTCGTCCTGGTGGGGGTGGACCGCGTGGTTTTGCCCGCCCTCACCGGTCTTTTCGGTCCGCAAAATCTCGGCACCATTCTCGCGCCGTCTTCATGGCGGTACGGCTTGTTTGGCTTGGCGTTGGTGCTAATGATGCTCTTTCGGCCGGAAGGTCTCTTGCCCAGCGCCGTACGCGCGCGCGAACTGCACGAAGGCGAAGAGCAAGAAGCCGCTTCGGGCATTATCGCCGCCGAAGATGAAATCGCGCGCGAGAGCGAAGCGGGTTAAAACAACGCGCGCGGCAGCTGGAGCGTCGGTATGACTCTCGAACAACAAGCTCTTATCGAGCGTCTGTACGAAAATGAATCGCTCACCGACAACTTGACCGATACGGACGCGCAAGCGCTGCTGAAATGGGCGGCGGAACAAATTCAAAATGACGCGGACGGCGAGCTGGTCACGGCGGCGCTCGGCAACGCCAATCAAAGCGGCGTCGCAGGCGCCCAAGCGCTTGTAACGCAAGCGAGCTCTTTTTTAACGCAAGCGTTGCACGCGCGCGCCCAAGCCGCGCACGACCCAAGCCAACGGGATGCGAACGCGGATTCCATCGCGCAAAACAATGTCGTATCAAGCGCGCCGGGCGCGCCCGACAAAAGCGTAACGCCGCAAGCATCAAGCGCGCAGATTGCGCCAAACGAAAATATAACGCCGAACGAATCCGCCGCCTCCACACCATCAACGTTTGGCGTCAACGGCGCAAGCGGCATGGCGGACGCGCCGCGCGCCCAAGCGCAAGCGGCGCTGGCGCCCGCAAAAAATCCGTCCGCGCCCCAAAAGCGCCGCGCCAAGCGCTCCAAGAAAAAATAACGTCGTCTCTGTTCTAACGTCAAGCGCCCGATTTCTCCCGCGTTCATTGTCACAGCTTGCGCTCGGGAAAAATCGGGTTTTTATTGACTAGCCCCCATGAGCAAAAATTCGCGTTCCGCCAAATCCAGCGCGCGCGGCATCAGCCCCTTTATATTACTCGCCGGGGTCTTGATTACATTCGCCCTGGTCGGCGGTTATTTCCTGTTCGGACGCGGCGCAACCGCGCCGCCTTCCAACGGCAATCCGGTGACGCCGCCAGCCGTCATCACCGACGCGCCGCTCACGGCGGCGCCCGACGGCGCCGCGCCAATCACCCAACTGCCGCGCGCCAATGTCGTATCCGGCGACTGGTACACCTTGTACTTTACCAAGCCCACCTATCCCGAAAAAGCCGCCGACCGCAATGGCGGCGTGGATGTCGCCATCGTCGCGGACATTGACCGCGCGCAAAATACCATTGACGCGGCGGTCTTTGATTTTCGTTTGCCCTCGCTTGTGGATGCGTTCGCGCGCGCGGCGCAGCGCGGCGTCCGCGTGCGTCTCGTCACCGATTATTCCGCCAACAAAATCTCTGCCGAGTACACCGACGCGATTGACCGGCTAGAAAAAGCGGGCGTCCAAGTCATGCGCGACCACCGCAGCGCGTTGATGCACAATAAATTCGCCGTCATTGACAATCAAGTGTTGTGGACCGGCTCGATGAATTTCACGCCCAACGACGTGTATCGCAACAACAACAATATGCTGCGGCTCGCCCTGCCCGAACTGGTCGCCAACTATAACGCGCGCTTTGAGCGCCTGTTTCAAAATCGCGCCGAGAACGCGCCCGGCAAACAAGTTCCCAATCCCAAAATCACCTTGACCGACGGCGTCACAATTGAAAATTATTTTTCCCCGACCGGCGGCGTACAGCGCGCCATTCTCGCCAAACTCAAAGCGGCGAAAAAAAGTATTCGCGTAACGGCGTTCACCTTTACGGATACCGCGATGGCGAACGTCCTCAAGGCGCAAGCCAAAGCGAACATTACCGTTCAAGGCGTTTTTGAAACGCGCAACAATGGCGCGGTCGGCGCGGAATATGACAACCTGAAAAGCGCGGGGCTGGATATTTTGCCGGACGGCAACTGCTATACGTTGCACAGCAAAACGATGGTGATTGATGACCGTTATGTGGTGATGGGTTCGTACAACTTTACCGCCAGCGCGGAAAAATCAAACGACGAAAACGTCTTGATCATAGACGACCCGCAAATAGCAAAAGCGTATCGCGACGAATTCAAACGTCTGTACGCCCAAGCCCAAGCGCCTCAATGCGGCGATACCAAAACATTGGACCTGGGCGAAACGGAACAGTAGCGTCCGCTAAAATCAAACGCCGCCGAAATTCGGCGGCGTTTTTTTTATTTTGGGGGGTTCACGATAACGCGAATCCGGTCGGCGGAATGTACGCTGCATACCAAATCAAAAACGCCCGGCGCGGTGAATTGTTGAATGTACGCTTGGCCCGGCTCGATACGCATACCGCCAATCTCAATGGGCAGCGCGTCCTCATTGCGAATAACCAAAGTATCTTGGGCGCCGATTTCGAGCTCCACCGTTCCCGGCAAAACATTCACCGCTTGCTCCGCGCCCAATTGCGCCGTCGTCCCTTCCGGAACCACATACACCAATTGACGCGTCGCTTGACGCGTGGCGCGCCAAGTTTGCTGCCATCCCGCCAAGTTCATGACGCCGATGCCGACAATGAAAACCACGCCCAGCGCGATGAGAGCCCACCGAATCCAGTTCCACATCGTCTTGCCTTTCCCGCGGCGCACGTACCGCCCAGCGCCGCAGCGTGCGCCGCGTCTTGATTATTGTACCAGCGCGCGCACGGGAACGGGAATTTCCATGACGCCCGCTTTTTCAAACGTCAATTTGAGATTAAAGGTGTCGCCCGGTTTGAGGTCTTGATGCAAACCGATGAGCATGACATGCAAGCCGCCCGGTTTCAATTCCACCGCGCCCCGCGCCGGCACATCAATGCCGCCCTCCACTGGACGCATCTGCATCACGCCATCTTTCATTTCAACCGTGTGGAGCTCGGTACTCGCCGCGACCGTACTGGTCGCTTGGACTAGTTTGTCCGCCGCGCCGTCGTTATTGATTTTCATATAGACCGCGCTGTTCTTGCCGCCCATCTCCATCGCGTCGGTTGACATGGCGGAAGCGCGCGCCCACACATCCGTAATACGCAAGCCGGTCGGCGCGGGCGTTCCTCCGCACGCGCTCAAGCTTGTCGCAATCAAAATGCCCAATACGCCGAATAGGATCAGTTTCCGTTTCATGATGCGGTTCCCTCGTTAATGAGAATCTTTAGGTCGTCCGCAATCGCTTGGCGCGGGGTTCCAAACGGCAAGAGTTCGCGCAGCTGGCCCCGGCGGTCAATCACATAAATAAAAGCCGAATGGTCCAGCGCATACCCCAACGCCGAAGATTGGAGCGCCTTTTTTTGATATTTCACTCCGAACGCCGCCGCGGCGGTTTGAATTTCTTGCGGCGTGCCGCGCAGTCCGATATTGGTCGCATCGAACGCCGGCACGTATTTCTCCAAAACCGCTTGGGTATCGCGTTCCGGGTCTAGCGTAACAAAAATGATTTGTACGTCTTGCGCGTCTGCGCCCAAATCCGCGCGCGCGCCCGCCATATCCGACATGGTGAGCGGACAAACGTCCGGGCAAGCGGTGTACCCAAAATACAACAGAACTATTTTGCCGCGCGTGCCGCTCAAGGTAAAAGGATTGCCGTGATGATCCGTCAGCGTAAAATCCGCCGCCGCTTTGGGTGGGTCCAGGCGTCCGCCGTGCAACGCGGGCGCTCCGCCGCCGCCCGCGCCGCAGCCGCCTAACGCCGCCGCGCACACAAACCACAAAACCATCGCGCCAACCGAATGCCATGCCATAATTCATTTCCTTTATCGAACGTTACAGCCGCAGACGCGAACAAAAAACGCAACGCCGCGAACCTTGCCTGTCTCTCAGTATCTTCCAAGCGTCAAGCCCATACACGGGTCAAGTATCATGCGCGCCAAAGGACAAATGTCTTGGCGCTCAAACGCCGTAAAAAACCGAAAAATCATCCCAAAGTCAAATCACTTGGAAAACGCCTGGTCTTGAAACTAGCGCCAGAAAATGGCTATTGACCGCGTACCGACAAGCGATATAATGAACGCGCGTATTTTTTAAATCCTTTGCCCAAAGCAAATTGCCCTATGGTTAAAAAACATTCATCCGCCGCCTTGCCGCGTTTTGCCGCGCAATCGGTCAGTCAACAATTATCGGATTATTTGCGCGCGGCGATTGTACAAGGCGCCATCACGCCCAATCAACGCCTCGTCGAAGAAACGCTCGCGCAAGAGTTGGGCGTAAGCCGCACGCCGATTCGCGAAGCGCTGCGCCGCCTCGAAGCGGAAGGATTGGTCGAATTTGAAGCGCAAAAAGGCGCGCGCGTCCGTTCGGTTTCAATCAATGAACTAAGCGAGTTGTACGAACTGCGGCGTTTGTTGGAAGGATACGCCGCGCGGCGCGCCGCCAAACACATCGCCCCGCCCGAACTCGCCGCGCTGCAAGCAAATAACGACGCCTTGCTCGACCTGCTCGACCACCCCGACGCGCGCGGACAGCAGATTCAACGCCTCATCGAACTCAACAATGAATTTCACGCGTGCATTGTGCAGGCAAGTCGCAATCGGCATTTGATTCGCACGGCAAAAAGTTTGTTGGAAAGCAACGCGCTGTACGGCATCTATTATTATTACGACGAAGCCAAGAGCCGCGCGTCGCACTACGACCACGCGCAGATTTTGGCTGCGCTCGCGCAGCGGCAAGGCGCCCGCGCGGAAAAATTGATGCGCGCGCATCTGGCGGACGCGCAAAAAATGATTCTCCAAGCCATGCGCCAGCTCGGCGGCGCGGACGGTCAACCGCTTGACATTCCCGTTTTTTCAGGTATAATCTGAAATTGTATACAAGCATACAATTTCCGGTTCTGCGACAGAGAAGGAGTTTCGGATGAGCTACCAAATTCTCGGCAACGACTATTTTCGCAAAGACGGAATCGGCAAGGTCACCGGCCGCGAAGTCTATGCCTCGGACGTCACTTTGCCGCGCATGTGGCACGCCCGCGTCTTGCGTTCGCCTCACGCGCACGCGCGCATCAAAAGCATTGACGCGCGCGCCGCGCAAGAACTCGGCGCGGTGGTGTTGACCTACGCCGACGTGCCGCATCTCAAATACAACGAGCGCATCGTCAGCATCCCACCCCATCTGTACCGCGACCGCACCGTGCTAGCTGACAAAGCGCGGCATGTCGGCGAAGCCGTCGCCGCCGTCGCCGCGCCGACCGAACAACTCGCGGAAAAGGCGCTGCGCGCGTTACAAGTCGAATGGGAAATTTTGCCGCATTATACCGACCCGCTCGCGGCGCAGCGCGCCGACGCCGAACCGATTCACGATTCGTATATTTTGAACGGCCAAGAAATCCCCGTCGAAAATAATGTCGCGGTGACGCGGGTGGTCCAAGTCGGAGACATCGAAGAAGGTTTCGCGCAAGCCGACCACATTTTTGAACGCGAATTTGTAACGAGCCGCATTTATCACGCGCAGATGGAAACAAAAAGTTGCGTCTGCGACCCCGCGCCCGACGGCAGTATCACGGTGTATCCGACGACGCAAAGTATCCACAACGTGCGTCAACTGCTCGGCGAAATTTTTTCCATCCCCCTGCACAAAGTCAATGTCAAACGCGTCGCCATCGGCGGCACATTCGGCTCTTCGATTCAGATGAATTCGATTATTCCGATTTGCGTCGCGCTGGCGTTAAAAGCCAAACGACCGGTGAAATTGGTTTCCACGCGCGAAGAAGACATGTACGACCACGTGCGGTATCAAACCAAATTGAAATTAAAAATCGGCGTGACGCGCGAGGGAAAAATTACGGCGGGCCACATGCAAGCGCTCGCGGACATCGGCGGGCACAACATTCAAGCGTATGCGCTGCTCTCGGTGCTCGCAGGCTGGACGGCTTCGCTTTACAATTATCCCAATCTGAAATTTGAAGGCAAAGCGGTCTATACCAACAAGACGCCTTCGTGCGCGCTGCAAGGTTTCGGCAATCCGCAAGCCACCTTTGCCGCCGAATCGTTGATGGACGAAATCGCCACAGAACTCGACTGGGATCCCATTGAATTCAAATTGAAAAATTACGTCGGACTCGGCGGCACCTTTTGGGGGCAGGGTCCCTCGGTGCAATCCATTGTCCGCAGCGACGGCGTGCCGCAATTGCTCCACGACGGCGCGCAAAAAATCGGTTGGCGCGCGCGTCCCAAACCGGGAACGCAAACGGGACGCTATCGGCACGGCATTGGCATGGCGCGCGGTTTCCACACCAGCGGCGCGGGCGCGCCCAAGCCCGGCGAAGTGATTGATTATTCCGGCGCGTTTATCAAAATCAACGAAGACGGTTCGGTGGACATTGTTCACGCCATGATGGATCACGGCGGCGGCACGCTCGAAGCCATCGCCAAAATCGTCGCGGAAGAATTGGGCGTGCCGATTGAACGCGTCGGCATCTCGCCCGCCGATACCTTGACGACGGTGTACGATGTCGTCACGCACGCGACGCGCGGCGTGTACGCGGGCGGCGGCGCGGCGCACAAAGCCGCCGTCAAAGTGAAACAACAAATTTTTGATTACGCGTCGCGCATACTCGGTTTGCAAGCCGATTCGTTGATGATTGAACCCGATTACGAATTGATGCAGGGCGTCATCTATTGCCCGAATTTTCCCGAACGCCGCATCACGCTCGGCGCGCTGGCAAAACAATTGCAAGTCAATTCGTGGGGGACGCTGGCGGCTGTCGAAAGTTTGCGTCAGGTGAATTGCCCGCCCGCGTATGTGACGTACTTTATTGACCTCACGGTGGATACGGAAACGGGACAGGTCACGACGAACCGCGCGGCGATTGGCAGCGACTGCGGCACGGTCGTAAATCCCGCGATGGCAATTGGACAACTCGAAGGCGGTCTCTCGAAAGGAATGGGCTACGCGCTCGTCGAAGATAATCAGTGGGACGCGCAGACGGGTCAACTCACCTCGAAAGGTTTTTGGATTGACGGCAAAACGCCCGCCATCAGCGAAGCGCCATTCGTCGAAAATATCATCACGCATTTCGCCAACACATATGAACCGAGCGGCCCCTTTGGCGCCAAAGGCATCGGCGAAGCGGCGACGAATCCGTGCGCGGCGGCTTATGCGAACGCGTTATACAACGCGTTGGACATTCGTTTCACCGAGCTGCCGATTACGGCGGAAAAGATTTTGAGCGCGCTCGCCGCGCAAGACGAACGCGCAAGCCGCGCAAGTGATTACTTGGAGAATAAAGTAGTGGCGGTGATGCAGGCGGCAGAGTAGCCAAGACCGGCTCCAAAATCAGAAATCGAGAATTGTTTCATGTTACCCACTAACACGCACATCCTCTATCCCGAATTCGACTATCACGCGCCGACGACGCTCTATGAGGTCACAGAACTGCTCGCGCAATACGGCGATTCCGCGCGCGTCATGGCTGGCGGCACCGATTTACTCGTGCAAATGAAAATGGAACGCCGCCAACCGTCGCAGGTGATTTCGCTAATGCACGTGAACGCGCTGCAGGGCATTTCTCAAAACGGCAGTCTGGACATTGGCGCGACGACCTCGATTCAAGAAATTCATCGGCGCTTGCCGCAACTCTACGCCCTCGCCGAAGCGTGCAACGGATTCAGCTCCATCCAAATTATGTACATGGCGACCCTCGGCGGCAATCTGTGCAACGCGTCACCCGCGTCCGATTCCGCGCCGCCGCTATTGACGTACGACGCGCGCGTCACGCTCAAATCCAAAACGGCAGAGCGCGTTCTGCCGCTCGAACGTTTTTTCCTGGGTCCCGGCAAAACCGCAATGCAGCCCGATGAATTGCTGGCGCAAATTTCCATTCCCGCGCCGCTGCCCCACAGCGGCAGCGCGTTCATCAAAATCTCGCGCGTCGTCGCCGATATTTCCCAAGTCTGCGCGGCGGCGCGTCTCACGCGCGAAGGCAATACGATTCGCGACGCGCGCATCGCGCTCGGTTCCGTCGCGCCGACGCCCGTGCGCGCCGCCGGCGCCGAACGCGACCTCATCGGCGAAACTTTTTCGCCCGCGCTCGCGGAAAAAATCGGTAAACAAGCCGCGCAAGAAATTTCGCCCATCAGCGACGTGCGCGCGACGCGCGAATATCGCCAACAAGTCGCGGCGGTGATTGTGCGCGACGCGCTGTTGCGCGCGTGGGAACGCGCGCAGTGAACGGCAAAGCATCCAACGCCTAACGCGCGCGCCGCTTGACCGGCGCGCCGCGCTTGGAATTTACGGATTTCACACATGGACAAGAAAACCATTCACCTGACTCTGAACGGCGAAGCGCGCGAGTGGCGCGTGTATCCCAACGAACTCTTGCTCAACACGCTGCGCGAGCAAGAATTTTTGACCGGCACAAAATACGGCTGCGGCATCGGCGAGTGCGGCGCTTGCACCGTTCACGTCAACGGCGCGCCCCGCCTCGCCTGTCTCACGCTCGCGCTCGCGTGCGAAGGCGCGGACATTCTAACGATTGAGGGTCTCGCGCGCGACGGCAAACTCGACGCCGTTCAAGAAGCGTTTTTGGGCCAGAGCGCGTTCCAATGCGGCTTTTGCACGTCCGACATGATCATGATGACGCGCGCCCTGTTGAATGAAAATCCGCAGCCAACCGAAACCCAAGTGCGCGATTACTTGCGCGGCAATCTGTGCCGCTGCACCGGCTATGCGAGCATCGTGCGCGCGGCGCTGGACGCCGCCGAAATGGAACGCCAAGAAACCGCCTGAAAGGTTCACCATGCGCGAATTTGAATTGCTTCAACCCAAAACTTTGCCCGACGCGCTCGACGCGCTGGCGCAAAACGACGCCGCGCGGCGTCCGCTTGGCGGCGGCACGGACCTGCTCGTGGACTTGCGCGCCAAACGCGTCCAGCCCGATGTCTTGATCGCCCTACAAAAGGTGAATGAATTGCGCGGCGTCGCGCGCGTAAACGGACACGTCCGCGTCGGCGCCTCCACTCCCATCGCGGAATTTTTGAAACATCCGTTGTTGACGCCATACCGCGCGCTGCATCAAGCCGCGTCCGTTTTCGCCAATCCGATGATTCGCAACGCCGGAACCATCGGCGGCAACATCGGCAGCGCTTCGCCCGCCGGCGACACGTTACCGCCGCTGCTCGCGCTCGACGCGCAAATTGAACTCGTCAGCGCAAGCGGGACGCGCACGCTGGCGCTCGATGATTTTTTTCTCGGACCGCGCAAAACCGCGCGCAATGCAAATGAACTCATTTACGCCATTCAATTGCCGGCGAAAGAAAATTCGTCCGCGACGCGCAGCTGTTTTTATAAACTAGGTCTGCGCCAAGCCGATGCGATTTCGCTCGTCAGCGTCGCGGTGTGGCTCGCGCGCGAAGGCGAAAAAATTCGCGATGTGCGTATCGCGTTGGGCGCCGTCGCTCCGCGCCCCCTGCGCGCCAAACGCGCCGAAGAAATTTTGCGCGGACAAATTTTCAGCGAAACGAACCTTAAAGAAGCCGCGCGCATCGCCGCCGCAGAATGTTCGCCCATTGACGATTTGCGCGCGAGCGCCAAATATCGCAGACGCATGGTAAATGTCTATACGCGGCGCATGTTGGAACAAGCGTGGCAGAATTTGTGATTTTAGATTTTCGATTGACGCGCTAGATTCTTTAGCCATCGAAAATCGAAAATTGAAAATCGAAAATCGAAAATGAATCCGAAACTCGTCACCCTCTCGGTCAATCATCGCACGCATCACGTCGCGCTGAATCCCAACACAACTTTATTGAGCGCCCTACGCGACCTCGGTTACACCGACGTCAAAAGCGGCTGCGAAAAAGGCGATTGCGGCGCCTGCACCGTTTTGGTCAATGGCATCGCCGTCAATGCGTGCCTCCAACTCGCGTGGCTCGCCGAAGGACAGGATATTCTCACCGTTGCGGGTTTAGGCAGCTCCGACCAGCCGCATCCGCTGCAAACCGCGTTCGCCGATTTTGGCGCGGCGCAGTGCGGCTTTTGCACGCCCGGCATGATCATGTCCGCCAAAGCGCTGCTCGACGAACGCCCCCAGCCGACCGAAGCGGAAATGCGTAAAGCGCTCTCCGGCAACCTGTGTCGCTGCACCGGCTATGCGCGCATCTTTGAAGCCATCGAACACGCGGCAAAGCAATTGAATGTGGATTCGCGCGGCTAAACGCAACGCCTCAATTCGCGCGCGCAAATTCTTTACTCATTCCCATAAAGATGACGAACATGAATCACCTCGAACAACCCAATATCGCCAACCTGCCCGAACTGCGTCAAATCGGCAAACCGTTACGGCGCATTGACGCGATGGGCAAAGTGACCGGCGCGACACAGTACGCCGCCGATTACGTCATGCCTAACATGCTGCACGCCAAAGTATTGCGCGCCCAACATGCGTCGGCAAAAATTGTGCGGATAGACGTTTCCAAAGCGCGCGCGCTGCCGGGCGTGGTGTGCGTCCTAACGGCGGAAGATTTGCCCGGCGACCGCGTCGCCACCGATATTCCCGGCGTCACCGGCACGAGCAAACGCGCCGGCACCGACGCGCCGATTCTGGCGCACGACCGCGTACGCTTTATGGGCGAAGCGCTCGCGGTTGTGGCGGCGGAAGAATTGGCGCTCGCGGAACAAGCGCTGGACTTGATTGAGGTCGTCTATGAACCGTATCCCGCCGTCTATACGCCCGAAGAGGCGATGCAGCCCGGCGCGCCCATTGTCACCGAACCCGATAACATTGTCGCGCGCTGGCGCATCCTCAAAGGCGACGCCGACGCGGCAATGCGCGACGCGGATTTGATTGTAGAAGGCACGTACAAAACGCAATTCATTGACCACGCGTATCTGGAACCGGAAGCGGGCATTGCGTGGGTGGACGAGCATGACGTGTTGACGATTCGCGTCAGCACGCAGGTCGTCGAACATTTTCGCAGCATCGCCGCGGCGCTGCAATTGCCGCAGAACAAAGTGCATATCATGGGCACGCTCGTCGGCGGCGGCTTTGGCGGCAAAGAAGATATTACGGTCGAATTATTTATCGGACTCGCCGCCCTAAAAACGCGCCGTCCGGTCAAGCTGGTGTACACGCGCGAAGAATCCATTCTCGCGCACTGCAAACGGCATCCCTTTACCATCACGCACAAAACGGGCGTCACGCGCAGCGGCCGCATCCTCGCGTCGCAAGTGAATCTCGTCGCCGATTCGGGCGCGTACGTTTATCTTTCGCCGTATGTTTTGTTGTACGCGGCATCGTCGGCGGTGGGTCCGTACAAAATCAATCATGTAACCATCAACGCGTACGCCGTCGCGACAAACAACACTTTTACGTCGGCGTTTCGCGGTTTCGGCGCGGCGCAAGCGTGCGTGGCATACGAACAACACATGGACGAAATCGCGCGCGCGTTGAATATGTCGCCGCGCGAAATACGGCGGCTCAATTACGTCCAGGCGGGCGACACGACGCCGAACGGTCAAGCGTTTCGCGGCGCGGTCTGGCTCGAAGAGTGCGCCAACCGCGCATGGGACGCGTTGGGCGAACCCACGCCGCCGCCAACGCCGCACGTCAAAATCGGACGCGGGCTCGCGTCCTACATGCAAAGTTACGGCCGCATCACTTGGTTTCACGATACCTCGCAAGCGTGGGTCGGTTTGGAAATGGACGGCAGCATCGTGATTCGCTGCGGCGTCCCCGACATTGGCGGCGGCCAAGTCAATACGCTCGCGCAAATTAGCGCCGAGGTGTTGGGCGTGCCAATGGAACGCATCACGGTGTACAGCACCGATTCCGCCTTGACGCCACTCGCGGGAACGACGACCGCCACGCGGCAAATGTACATGTCCGGCAACGCGACGTATCAAGCGGCGATGGCGGTACGCAAAACGCTCGCCGAACGCGCGTCACAGCATTTTGAATGTGAACCCGCCGAAATTGATTTCGCCGATAGTACGGTCTTTAACAAAAACGACGCGACGCAAAAGATGCCGCTGACGCAATTGATTGCCCTATGCGCGGCGGAAGGGCTGCCGCGCGCGAATCTGTCTTTGTTCAAAGCGCCGTTCACCGAAAAACTGGACCCCGACAACGCGCAAGGCGACATTTGGCCCGATTACACATTCGGCGCGCAGGCGGTCGAAGTCGCGGTGGACATGGAAACCGGCGAGGTGCGCGTGCTAAAAAGCGCGGCGTGTCACGACGTCGGACGCGCGTTGAATCCTGCGGCGGTGGTCGGACAAATCGAAGGCGGCGCGGCGCAAGGCCTCGGTTATGCCTTGCTCGAAGACGTTCAAATCGTCAACGGCGTCACGCTCACGCCGTCGTTTGCGGAATATCTTTTGCCGACCGCGTGCGACGTTCCCGAAGTAAAAACCATTATCTTGGAATCGGGCACCGGACTGGGACCCTTTGGCGCCAAAGGCGTCGGCGAACCCGCGTTAACGCCAATGGCGCCCGCGATTGCGAACGCCGTGACCAACGCCATCGGCGCGCGCGTGACGCAATTGCCCTTGACGCCCGAACGCGTGTTGGAGGCGATTGAGCGCCAACACGGCAGCGCCTAACAAACATTGGAAATCAAGCAATACAAAAAAAGCCCGCGCGCGCGCGGGCTTGCCCATTTTCATTTCCCAAAATTTTCTAGCCCAACGACTCCCACCCCGCTTCCTCCACCGCCGAAAAAATGTCCGTCGCCGAAATCATCCCCACCGCCAAACCGTCGTCGTCCAATACAGGCATGTGATGAATCCCCAGCGTGTACATCTCTTCGGCGCACTGTTGAAGCGTCCAGCGCGGACTGGCGGCGTGAACGGGCGTCGTCATAATTTCGCCGACATTCGTCGCGGCGGGGTCGCGTTTCGCCATCGCAATCTTGTCACGAATGTCGGTTGTGGTGATAATGCCATACGCAATTTTCGCGCCTTCGGTCAAATCAACGACCAGACTGTGAATGCCGCGCCGTTTCATAATCGAAAGCGCGGAAGCGACAGGCGTTTCCGGGTCCACCACAATCACCGGTTTGTTCATGTAATCGCGCACTGTATAAGCCATAGTTCATTCGCTCCTTGAAATTTTCCATAGATACGAATCCAGCTGTATCCATATTACCACAATCAAATCACGACGTTAAGATTGGGAGAAAACAAAAATGTCCGTTGACCTTCTCATCACAAACGGTTTAGTCGTCGCCGAAGGCAAAATCACGCGCGCCGACCTTGGCATTCGCGGCGAAAAAATCGTCGCCCGCGCGCCGCGCTTGACGCTCGACGCGGCGCGCGTCATTGACGCGGACGGCAAATATATTTTCCCGGGCCTCATTGACGCGCACGTCCATCCGATTTACAGCGACGATAAATACGACACCTCAATCGGCGCGGCGTTCGGCGGCGTGACCACGCTCATTCATTACGCCTACGTCAAGCCCGGCGAAAAAATTATTCCGACATGCGAATCCTTCCGCGACGACGGTCTGCAAAATTCCATGCTCGATTTTGGCATCCACGCGGGTTTGTTCGACGTCGCCAATCAAATCGGCGACGTGCCAGCCGCGTTCGCGCTCGGCATCGCCTCGTTCAAAGTATTCATGACCTACGCGAAATTAAAATGGATGACGGACGATTATTGGATGGCGGCGCTGATGGATGTCGTCGCGCAGCAGCGCGGTTTGGTAAACGTGCATTGCGAGAACGGCGTCGTCACCGATTATTTAGAGGACAAATACAATCGCGCCGGACTCGATTCCAAAAAAATGTTCACGGCAATGCGACCCGCGCGGCTCGAAGCCGAAGCGACGCATCGCGCCATCAGCATCGCCCAAGTCATGGGCTGCGCGGTGTATATCGTCCACAATAGCGCGGCGGAAAATCTCGAACCGCTGCGCCGCGCCAAACAAAACGGCTGGCGCGTCGTCGGCGAAACCTGTCCGCAATATCTTACGCTCACCGATGAGGTGACGCAGGCGCTCGGCGCGCCCGCCAAAATTGGCCCGCCGCTGCGTTACGCGCACGATAACGCCGCCATGTGGCAAGGTTTGCGCGAAGGCATCCTGACGACGATTGGCAGCGACCACGCGCCCAAAGTCAAAAAGTCCGACGACAATTTTTTTGACGCCGCGTACGGCGCGCCGCAAATCGAAACGATGCTGCCCATGTGTTATCACGTCGGCGTGAATCAAGGCAATCTCACCTTGCCGACTTTGATTGCGGCAATGAGCGAAACGCCCGCGAAAACATTTGGACTTTATCCGCGCAAGGGCGCGCTGCAAGTGGATTCGGACGCCGACCTCGTAATTTTTGACCCGACCAAAACGTGGACCATCTCCCAAGCGAATCAACATTCCAAAGCGGGCTTTACGCTCTATGCCGATAAAACGGTTACGGGCGCGGTGGAATTGACGATGCAGCGCGGCTGCATCTTGGTTGAAAACGGCGAACTGCGCGGCGCGCGCGGCGGCGCGCAATTTTTGAAAACGGATACGTCGCATTTCTACAAATGATTGAAACCGCAACGCGGCGCGGATTCTACGATGACTGACCATTACGCGCATTGGACGAAACAAATTGACGGCGCGCGCATCGCGCATCAGATTGAACAACTCTCTGAAATCGGACGCACCCCGCAGGGCGGCGTAACGCGTTTGGCGTTCACGCGCGAAGATGCGGCGGGCCGCGCGCGGCTGCGCGAATGGATGAGCGCGGCAGGGCTCCAAGTTCAGCGCGACGCGGTGGGCAATCTCATCGGCGTCTTGCGCGGCAAAAATCCGGACGCGCCCATTCTCGCGTGCGGCTCGCATATTGATACCGTCGTCAACGCGGGCAAATACGACGGCATCGTGGGCATGCTGTGCGCGGTGGAATGTGCGCGCGTGATTCAGGCGAACGGCGGACTGAACGCGCCGCTGCACGTCATCAATTTTGCGATGGAAGAATCGGCGCGCTTTGGCGCGGGCTATGGCTTTGGCAGCCGCGTCATGACCGGCGCGGAAATTTCCAAACAAGAATTGTTTGCGCGCGACCGCAGCAAAGTCTTGCTGGCGCGCGCGCTCCAAGAATTAAAGGGCTGGGAGACGGGCGCGAAAATTGCGACGGAACGCACCGCGCTGGCGGCGGCGCATAAAGATATTGACGCGTCGCGTTACGATTGGACGCGCGTGCGCGCGTTTTTGGAATTGCATATCGAGCAGGGGCCCGTTTTGGAACGCGCGGGCAAACCGCTGGGCATCGTGACAGCCGTCGCCGCGCCCACGCGTTTGCAAATTATTTTGAACGGCGAGCAAAATCATTCCGGCACGACGCCGATGCCGCTGCGCCATGACGCGCTCGCCGCCGCCGCGGAAATGATTCTGGCGGTCGAACGGCTGGCGAATGAATTTGCGGCGCAGCGCGTCGTCGG
The DNA here is from genome assembly GCA_022072245.1 of Anaerolineae bacterium. GTDB lineage: Bacteria > Chloroflexota > Anaerolineae > UBA4142 > SHND01 > SHND01. The sequence continues at coordinate 16,689 of JAJVIA010000031.1, read as the reverse complement.
CACCGTAGGCATGATTCAAGCGGAACCGAATGTGATGAATTCCATTCCGGGCCGCGTCGAACTGCGCGTGGATATTCGCAGCGCGGACGCGGACGCGAAACGCGCTTGCGTGCAAAGCATCACGCGCGCGCTGGAATGGATTGCGTCCAAACGCGGCATCGGCATGGAGCTCGAAACTTTGACCGACGAAACGCCCATCGCTTTTTCCGATGCCGTCATCCAAAGTATCGAGCGCGTATGCGCGGCGCAGAATCTTGACGCCCTGAAAATGCCGAGCGGCGCGGGACACGATGCCGCGCACGTCGCGCGCGTCGCGCCGGCGGGCATGATTTTTATCCCCAGCCGCGGCGGCATCAGCCACGACCCGCGCGAATTTTCTACGCCCACAGAAATTACGCGCGGCGCGCGCGTTTTGCTCGGCGCGCTCGCGGCGCTGGATTCTACAAACCCCAAAGACCCCCGCGCCGATTCACGTACAATTTGAAAATCACAGCAGTTTCAAGCCGCCAAGTGTTTTCTGCGATGTATTCCCATCGCCAAACGCTTGGCGGCTTGAGCTATGGGCAAGCGCCAAAAATTTAACCTTGACATCCAAATTTTTTAATGATAAATTCATACAGGTATCTTACAGCGCAAGGAGGTGTCCTTTCCACAAATTCAAAATCTAATTTTCGGCACGCATCATTCAAGGAGGCAGTCTATGAAACGCATTTTGCTCGTGCTCGGCGCAATTCTTTTCCTGTTGGGGCTGGCAGTCGTTCCGCAAACAAACGTATATGCAGCGGCAGACGCTACTTGCTCCTCCGACCCGTCTTCGGGACCGGTCGGTACAACGTTCGTCATCACCTGTTGGGGCTATACGCCCAATAGCTATGTGTATGCGTATCTGGTCGAACCGACCGGCGTCGCCACCTCGTTATGGGACGCTCCTTCAGGCGCCATCAAGGTTGACGAAAATGGTTCTATCACCTATTCGCAAATGACCAAATACGGCAATGACTTTGCCCTGCAAGTTGGCACGTGGGGTTTTGTCGCCGAAGAATTGGGTTTGGCAAAAACAGTGTTGCATCGCGGTGAAACGTGGTTCACCATCACCGGCGGGACCGAAGGCGTCGGCGGCGCAGTTTTGACCGCCAGCCCTTCGACAGTGCACAAGCCCGAAAAAGCATACAGCCATCTCGAATTTATCGGACTCAACCTTTTGACCACCGAGCCGGGCGAAACTTCGGTTCTTTCCGGTTCGGGCTTTATGCCCGGTGAAGTGGTGAGTTTTTGGGTAGAGCCGGCAGGCGGCGGATGCCCCAGCATGACCCGGCACAATAGCATTACGGCAGGGACAATTGTCCCCTCTGTGGCGGCGTTATTCATCAACGCCGATGTAAATGAACCCATTTATGACGGGGTAGGGTCTCAAGCGTTTGGCGACATCAAAGCCGATGCCGGGGGCAATGTCTCGGCGCAAGTCGCTTTCTATGTTTATGCCTGTGAAGGACCCTGGCGTTTTGTCGCGCGCGGCAACACGAGCGGCTATGGCGCAGAAACTTGGGTCACGGTCGTTGGCAACACAGTTGCAACCGATGCCTGGCTGACCGCAGACCCGACCAGCGCCAGCGCCATGTACGGCGTCGTGAACTTTAACGGCTCGGGCTTTGGCGCGAACGAACATGTCACCTGTTGGATTACATCGCCGCAGGGACGCACCATCGGTTATCCCGAAGAATACTGGTTGACTTATTCGTTCCCCGGCCAATACATGCGGGACCGCGCCATCATGTCCAATGCCAATGGCGAAATCAATTTCTCGCTGGTAACCGGCAGCTACTATGAAAAGTCAAAAATAACGCTGGTAGTGGGCGGCGTGTCGCAATCGGCACAAGGTACATTCCTTGACCCGATTCAAAGCGAAGGCGCGTTGGGTGAATATGCCATGTCGTGCCGCGGCGATTCGACGGGCAGTACCGCAATAACGCACTATACCTTGACCGGCGGTTTTGTTGACCCGTAGGTCAAACTCGATGTTGATAACGGGACATTCTCATCCGAGAGTGTCCCGTTTTTTTTGGCGCGTCCGTCCAACTACCCAAACCCGCGCAAAGTGTGTACAATTGGGCGCACGCTCAAGCATCCCAAAATATTTTTTGCCGAATCCTCATGCGAATTCTTTCTCACCGTGACGTCGAACAGGCGGTTACGATGCCGCAAGCGATCGAGGTCATGCAAGACGCGTTCGCGCGTCTTGCCAATCATCAAGCGACCGTCCCCCTCCGTTCTCAATTGCCGGTGCCGCAATACAATGGCGTCGCCCTGTTTATGCCCGCGTACATTCAAGGCACGGACGCGCTGGCAATCAAAATCGTCAATGTATTTGGCGATAATGCCCAACGCGGTCTCCCGTTGATTCACGCCGTCGTCGTGGTGTTGGAAGCGCAGACGGGGCGCGCGCTGGCGTTGATTGAAGGCGGCGCGCTCACGGCGTTACGCACCGGCGCGGGCTGCGGCGCAGCGACCATTGCCTTGGCGCGTTCCGACGCGCGCGTCGGACTCGTTTTTGGCGCGGGCGTCCAGGCGCGCACTCAATTGCGCGCGTTGTGCGCGGCGCGGCAATTGGAACGCGTGTATGTGTATGATCCCGCGCCCGCCAAAGCGCAAGCCATGCTCGCCGAACTGCGCGCGCGGCCCGAACTGCCGGCGGATTTGCGCGTCGCCGATGATGTGGCGAGCGCGGTGCGCGCGGCGGATATTATTTCGTGCGCGACCACTTCTAAACAACCGTTGTTTGACGGCAATGACGTACAACCCGGCGCGCACGTCAACGCGATTGGTTCGTTCACGCCCGAAGCGCGCGAGACGGACGACGCTTTTATCAAACGCTGCAACAAAATTGTGGTGGACGCCTATAGCGGCGCGTTGGCAGAGGCGGGCGATTTGATTCAACCAATGGAACAGGGCATTCTGGACGAGTCGGATTTGTACGCCGAATTGGGCGAAATCACATCCGGCAAAAAAATGGGACGCGTCAGCGCGGACGAAATTACCTTTTTTAAATCGGTGGGCAATGCGGTGCAAGATGCCGCCCTCGCGCAAGCGCTCTTGCAGCGCGCCGAAGCGTTGGGCTTGGGCGTCAACGTCGAATTATGAAACGCGGTTATCCGCTGATTGTCGGCGCGGCGTGCATGTGGGGGACGATTGGCATTTTCTTTAGCGTCCTCCATTTTAACTTTGGCATGTCCGCGCTCGCCATCGGCATTTTACGCGCGGGCCTGGCGGCGTTACTCTTGGCGATTGGATTGCTATTGTGGAAGCGCGACGCGCTGCGTCTGCCGCGCGCGCAACTAGTCCCCTTGCTTTTGTTCGGACTCATCGGAATCGCGGCGTTTTATGTCTTGAATACCGAAGCCGTCTTTCTCACCAATGTCGCAACCGCTTCGGTTTTGTTGTACACCGCGCCCGCGTTCGTCACGCTCGTCGCATGGCGTTTGTGGCGCGAACCATTGACCGCGCGCAAAATTGCGGCGGTCATCGTATCCTTTATTGGCTGCGCGCTCGTGGCGCGCGTCTATGACCCCGATACGCTGCAACTCAATTTGTGGGGCGTGTTGGTCGGCGCCGCCGCCGGTTTTACGTACGGCATGTTCACGCTCTTTAGCAAATACATGTCCACGCGCGCTTCGCCGTGGACCACCGTTTTGTATTCGCTGCTCTTTGGCACGCTGTTTCTGCTGCCGCTGCAATTTGTGGATTTGCCCGGCATCGAACCGGTGAACTATCAAGCGTTGTGGACGGAACCGTTGGCATGGGCGGCGTTATTGGGTTTGTGTCTCGGTCCAACGTTGGGGTCGTATGCGTTATACAACGCAGGGCTGCGTACCGTTTCGGCGAGCGTCGCGAGCGTGATTGCGACGATTGAACCGATTGTGGCGGTCATTGCGGGGTATGTGATCTATCAGCAAACGCTCGAATTTTTACAACTCGTCGGCGGCGCGTTGATTGTGGCTGCCGCGCTCGCGCTGACGGTGGGACACGGCGCGGCAAAAGAGGAAACGGCGGCGCGCCTTGACGGCTAGGAAAATTGCGCGCTCAAACCATTCGGCGGACGATAATAAAGATAACCAACGCAGTCACCAAGATAAATTCCAAAACTGTGCGCCAGTTCAATTTTCGTAAAAGATATTGCTGCGCGAATCCCGTCAAGAGATAAAATCCAATCAAGAGCGTGAGACCGCCGACTGCGGCGCTGACATTCCAATAATTGATTGCCCACAGCGCTTCGCCCATCGCCAAACCGATTGTCGCCGCGTACAACCAGGTGCGGCGCACATCTTGCTCGCTCGAACGCAGCAATTCCAAAGCCAATAGCGCGGCGACCAACCCAATCAAGGGCGCGGACAAAATGCTGCGCAGCTTGAACGCGTAAATGGCTTGGAACAGCGCGAACGCGGCGAGGTACACGGCGAGATTCAAACCGAGCCGCGCGAACGCATAGGCGCGGTCTTGCAAATCAATCGAGAGATATTCGCCCAACACGACGAGGACCAAAAAAATGCCCGCGCCCGCAATGGTCAAAAAAGCCAAGGGCGCGGCATCGCGCAGCAATGGCAGCGTGAGCGCGGCGCCGGCGACGAGAATGCAAGGTAGAATCCACAAGATAACTGTGTATTGCGTCGCGGACAGATGCACGCGCGGATGCGAACGCATAATGGATTCCACGCCGGCAGCCGTCATGACGCTCAACAACAAGGCGAACAACCACGCGCCGGAAAAAACCAAACTCGCTTGCGAACCCAAAACCGCAAACTCGATGGTGCGCGAGGGCAAGACGAGGAGCAGCGACAGCGTTAGCCCCAAAACATTCATGCCCGCCAAAATGCTGAGCTGCTCGAATGGAATATGCGAACTGTACCGATTTTCGCTTGAAAGCATGACCCGATAATACATGAAAAGAGAGCAAAGTCGAAAAACGGCGCTAGTCTTGGACAACATGAAAGCGTCCAAGCAACGCGCCGCGCGCGCTCTGGCAATCGGCGCGTCGAGCAATGCTCACTCTCGACGCGCACGTAAAATTTTTTCCCTTTCCAACACAGATGCTTAGCGTTCTTTTATTTCTAATCGGTTTGGCGGCGGGCATACTCGTCAATCGCGCGGCGGACAATTTGCCGTATGAACGTTCGCTGTTGGCGGCGCCGTGCTGCGCGCATTGCGGAACGCCGCGCGCCAAACTGCAAAACAGCGGCAGTTTGAGTTTTATCTTGCGCCGCGACCGCTGCGCGCAATGCAGCGCGCCGTTATCGCTGCGCGCGCCCATCGTCGAAATCGGCACGGCGGCGCTATTCGCCTGGTTGGCGCTGCGTTATCCCATCGGCGTCTATTTGGGCGTCGTCTGTTTTTTCAGCGCGGTCTTGATTCTCATTGCCGTCATTGACCTCGAACACAAGTTAATTTTGAACGTCGTTTCTCTGCCCATGACCGCGCTCGCGTTTTTGACGAGTCCCATTTTGCTCGGCGGGCCCGGAACGACCATCGAATCCTTGGCGCTCAAACCGTATTGGCTTGCGTTTCTCGGCATCGTCACGGGCTATCTTGTGACGCTCGGCATTTATTATTTGGGCGTACTGTTTTTGCGAATCGTCAATCGCGGACGCGCCAAAAAAATCAACACGGTCGCCTTTGGCATGGGCGACGTAAAACTCGCGGGGCTGCTCGGCGCGCTCGTCGGATTCCCCGCGATTGTATATGTCTTGGTGTATGCGATTCTGTTGGGCGGCGTCGGCGCGATTTTGTTTATCGCATTTCGCGCGGCGACGCGCCGCCCCTATTCGGCGTTCACAGCCATTCCGTACGGTCCGTATCTGATTCTCGCGGGCGCGGCGTTTTTGTATTTTGGACCTGAATTGCTCGCGCGCGCGTTGGGCGCCTGAACGCCAAAGTGTGGTAAAATCAAACAAATGTTCTAACGCTCCGTCCGTTTCATGGAAAGTAACTTATGTCTCTGGCAACTGAACCGACAACCGAAACCAAATTGTATTGCACGAATCATCCTCAAACCGAAACGCTTTTGCGCTGCAACAAATGCGGCCGTCCGATGTGCCTCAAATGCGTTCAGCGCACGCCGGTCGGTTATCGCTGCAAAGAATGTTTGGGCGAACAGCGCGCGGGCTATTACACCGCGACGCCGTTGGATTATGCGCTCACGGGGATTCTCGCCTTGGTCTTGGGCGGCATCGCCGTCTTGCTCATGAATTTTATCAATCTGGGTTTGTTTTCCATCATCATTGCTATCTTTGCGGGCCCCTTTGCCGGCGGAATCATTTCCGAAGTCATTCGCCGCGTCACCGCCAAACGTCGCGGACGATATATCGCCTTGACCGCCGCCATTGCCATTGCGCTGGCTGCGTTCATCCTGTTCCTGCTGCCCGTCCTGCCCTTTTTATTCAGCGGCAATGCGCGCGCCATGAGCGCGGTCTTGAATTGGGGTTTTTGGATTTTTATAGCGCTCACCATCAGCACGACGTTCGCGCGCCTGCGCGCGTGAGAGGGTCTGATTTTGAATTCGCGCTCATGCTTTTCAGTCACGCGCCCAAAGCATAACGCGCAAGCCATCAACAAAAATGTTAGCCGAAATCACCATCGCCAATCTCGCCATCATTGACCGCCTGCATTTGAAATTCGCGCCGGGCTTTAACGTGTTGACGGGCGAAACCGGCGCGGGCAAATCCATCATTCTCGACGCGCTCGGGCTTTTGCTCGGCGGCCGCGCGCAGAGCGAATTGATGCGCGCGGGCGCGGAAGAAACGCGCGTCGAAGGAATTTTTCTTTTGCCGCCGCAGGCGCGCGCCTTGCTCGAACACGATTTAGAAGAGAACGGCATCACGCTGGAAGACGAGACGTTGATTCTCGCGCGCGAATTGCATCGCGGCGGCCGCGCGACGGGGCGCATCAACGGCCGCGCGGTCACGGGCGCGGCGCTCCAACAAATCGGCGACAAGCTGGTGGACATTCACGGTCAGAGCGAACACCTTTCGCTGCTGCGCCCCAAAGAACATATTGATCTGCTCGACCGTTACGGCAACTTGTGGGAACAGCGCGCCGAAGTGGTAAAACACACGCGGCAACTACGCAAAGTGCGCCAAGAACTGCGCGAGCTGCAAAAGGACGCGCGCGAAACCGCGCGCAAAATTGACCGCCTCACGTTCATCCTGCAAGAAATTGACGACGCAAAATTAAAGGCGGACGAAGAAGCGGATTTGAAAAGCGAGCGCGCTTTGCTCGCGCACGCGGAAACGCGCGCCACGCTCGCGGACGAAGCGTATCACGCGTTGTACGGCGGCGGGGACGACGAAAAAGGCGCGCTCGATTTATTGAATCAAGCGCGTCAAGCCGTGCGCGGGATGGAAAAATACGACCCCGAAATCAAGAGCGTCCTGGACCAAGCCGAAAGCGCGGGCGCGCTGCTGGACGACCTCGCGCGCACGCTGCGCGGCTATCGCGACAGCATCGAATTCAATCCAAAGCGTCTCGAACAAATCGAAGAGCGTCTCGATTTAATTTTCCGTCTCAAGCGCAAATACGGCGATACCGTCGCGCAAGTTTTGGAATTTGGCAAAACCGCCCGCCAAGAACTCGACGCGGTGACGAATGTCGAAGAACGCATCAATGAATTGCGCGAACAAGAAACAAAACTCGTTCACGCCGCGGGCGCGCTCGCGGAAAAACTTTCGCAGGCGCGTCACGCCGCCGCCGAAACGCTGGCGCGCGGCATCGAAAATGAATTGCAAGATTTGGGCATGGCAAACGCGAAATTCGGCGTCGCGCTCCATCGCGTCGAAGAGGCGAACGGCTTGGTCGTCGGCGCCAAGCGTTATGCGTTTGAAACGAATGGCATTGACAAAGTGGAATTCATGGTTTCGCCCAATCCGGGCGAACCGCTCAAGCCATTGGCAAAAATCGCGTCGGGCGGCGAAACCTCGCGCCTGATGTTGGCGCTCAAAGCGGTGCTCGGCGCGGCAGACCGCACGCCCACGCTCATCTTTGACGAAATTGACCAAGGCATCGGCGGACGCATCGGCACGGTCGTCGGTAAAAAATTATGGGGGCTCACCGCCGCGCCAAACGGCGCGGCAACGCCTACGCATCAAGTCCTTTGCATCACGCATCTGCCGCAAATTGCGGCGTACGGCGACGCGCATTTTCACATTCGCAAAGCGGTCGTGGATGACCGCACCGTGACGCAAGCCGAGGCGCTCCAAGACAACAAACGCATTGACGAACTCGCGGGCATGTTGGGCGCGGTGACAAACACCAATCGCGCGAGCGTAACAGAATTGTTGGCAGAAGTGGCGAACGCCAAGCGCGGGGGTTAGAAAGGCAGGGTTTCGTTCGTCCGACATCGGCCATATTATGACTGAGTTATGCTCCGGACAAAAAGATGGTATAACCTAGCATAGATTGTCAAATGGAAAACGCTTTGTATTCAAAATGCAATCCCCCCTTTTGCGGTGTGCGGAACAAATGGGATAGGAATCGCCAATGAGTCTGAGAGAAGAAGTCGCATTGATTGCGTCAGAATTGTCAATGGTCAAAGAAATCTTTTTACAAGTTGTTGACATCCTACCGTCCTTTGACATTACCGACTCGAAAGTTTTACCATACGGCTTGAAAGCGCATACGCGCTCAATCAGTTGGATCGTTGAGCAGGTCATCACACAACAAACCAAGTTACATGCAAAACAACTTGGTTTGCGAGCTGTCGAGTTTGATATGCCCGATACCAGTCTGCACGACTGTATCCTGCACACGGACAACGAGAAATTCTTTGTGAATGTAAAAATACATAACGCCGATGGTCGAGAAAATAAAAACGATATCGCCGCCGTTGAGAAACTTTATATGCAGTACAGCGCCAACCCAAATTATCGTCTGATGTACGCGGCATTCGGAGTGAGGTTTCAAAATCTCACAATTAGTTTTGTCAAAGACGATGTTCACGTTTTCTCGCCGCAATTCCTACCTATCTACGTGAATCCACGCAATGATAAAATACAGGCATTCTACCATCACGAACCGGTTCAACGCACGAGAAAAACTTTTCTCCAACAATTGCGTGACAACTCGAAAAGCATAGCGCTGGGATGATGAATATGAACAAAGAGTGGGTGGATCAAGTTTTCAATCTGGATGTTCTGGAGGGGATCAAAGATATTCCCGACCATAGCATTGATTTAATTATCGCCGACCCACCCTATGGCTTGGGTAAAGATTACGGCAATGATTCCGATAAAAAAGAACGCGCCGCGTTCTTGCAATGGACGGAACAATGGCTCACCTTGACGCTCCCGAAACTCAAACAAACCGGGAGTCTCTATCTTTTTGCCACATGGCGCCATAGTCCTGAAATTTTTGTTTTTCTCAAGACGCGGATGACGATGCTCAACGAAATCATCTGGGATAGAAGAGTGCCCAGCATGGGAGGCAGCACGCGCCGATTCAGCTCTGTCCACGACACGATTGGCTTGTTCGTGAACTCGAAGGATTATTATTTTGACATAGATTCTGTCCGTATTCCTTATGACCAAGCCACAAAAAAAGCGCGAACCAGATCAATCTTTGTCGGGAAAAAGTGGCTCGAAGTCGGTTATAACCCCAAAGACGTTTGGACGGTTTCAAGATTGCATCGCATCCATTCAGAACGGGAAGACCATCCCACGCAAAAACCACTTGAAATAATCGAGCGCATGGTGAAAGCAAGTTGCCCCGCAAACGGCATCGTCCTTGATCCGTTCGCGGGTTCTGGGACAACCGTGGCGGCGTGTCAGCTCAACCAGCGCCATTATGTCGCCTTTGAAATCAATCCCACTTACCATGATATGATTCTGCGCCGAATTCACCGCATCAAGAATGGCGCGTATGATATTACGCCCATTGTAGAACGAACAGAGCGCCCCAATCCTGCGGGCGACAATGCAAAAAATTCTTTGCGTGCGCGGCGCAAAAACAAGACGCTCACGAATCAGACTAAACTCTTTTAACCAAATTCGAGCAGGAGAAACCGCGCAAAAGCCAAGGCCTTTCAAACTTTCGACGCTTCAAAAATTTTGAAAGTTTGAAATCTATATCTCACCTCGCCAACACCTCATTCTGCGCGTATAAATTTTCGTGGGGCGTGCCGTCGGGAATTTCGCAGCCGCCCGCGCTAAACATGCGCGGCCCGCCAACGTCAATGCAATAGCGAGTCGCGCGCCGCACGTCGTCGGGCGTCCCTTGCAGCATCACGACGATGGGGTCAAAATTGCCGCAGAGGGCAACGCGGTCGCGGAAAATTTCCGCCGCTTTGTCGAACGGGACCATCCAATCCACGTCAATAATGTCCGCGCCGCTCTGCGCCATCAAATCCAAAAGATGCGTCGTGCGTCCGCAAATGTGCAAACGACTCAGCGCGCCCAATTCGCGCACCGCCGCGAAAATGCGCTGTTCGTACGGCAGCGCGAATTTTTGATACATGGCGCGGTTAATCATCGAAGCCGCCGCATCGCCCAAACCGATAATGTCCGCGCCCGCCTTGATTTGTTCGCGCGCAAACGCGATTTCCACCTCGACCAATTTCTCCAACAGTTCGGTCACCCACGCGGGTTCCAGCGAAACGTCCACCATCAGCTCGTTGATGCCGCGCACGTCCACGCCTTGCGCGAACGCGCCTTCGACCCATCCCATGATTGGAACCTCGCCGCCGACTTGGTCGCGGAACGCGCGCAGCGCTTGCAAGCGGTCGCTCATGCGCGGCCCGTCGGCGGGCGCGACGAATTTTATTTTTTCAATGTCGGCATATTCCGCCAGCAGCGGGTTCACGCACAGCGGATTGTGGTCGGGTTCAAAAATAATTTCGCCGCCGAGGTCGTGCGTTTCGCGGTACGGGTCCGAAATGGCTTGGACGATATCCAAATCAAAATTTTCGAGCATCGCCATATTCGCGTCCACCAACACGCGATAATCCAAATAGTAGGCGCGCAGCGGTTTCTTGATATAGTGCGCCGCGAAATTCATCATAATGTCAAAATTCGGCACACGATCCACCGGTTCGCCTTTCAGGCGCCGCGTCATGCGTTCCATCGAATTCATTTTTTTATCCGCAACAGACCGCCAAATTTTTGGCGTCGCGCTAAAAATTCGGACGGTCTCGAGTCACCTCTGTCGTCTGCACGCGCCGCGCGCCGGCGTCCCACAACGCGCGTTCGATTTGAGCCGCGTCGCGCGGGGCAACGGCAAAAATCACATTGCCGCCGCGGCCGCCGCCCGAAAGCTTTCCGCCCCACGCGCCCGCGCGCAGCCCCGCTTTCAGCAGCGTTTCGATTTCGCGCGACGAGACGTCCAACTGTTCCAACGCGCGCTGATTGCGCGTCATCAAAGCGCCGACTTTGTCTATTTCGCCGCGCGCCAACGCGTCTTGCGCCTGCGCGACGAGGACGGCAATCTCGTCGAATAACGCTTCATAGCGCGCGGGATTTTCCAGCCAACCGCGCCGCACCGCGCCCACCGCAAGCTTGGTCGGACTTGCGACGCCGGTGTCGGCAATGATAAGCGTGAACGGGCGCGCGAGCCGAAACGGCGCAATCATGTTTGGCTGCGGCGGCGTTTTGCGCGTAAAACAAAGCGCTTGCTCGTACGCAATCACGGTATTGTCAATGCCGCTCGGCGTGCCGTGATACAATTTTTCCGTTTCGTACACCAGCGCGGCTGTTTCGGCGGGCGTAAATTCCGTTCCAAAATACGCGGCGAGCGCGCGCGCGGCTGCCGTCGCCACCGCCGCGCCGCTGCCCAAACCGCTCGCCGGCGGAATCGCAGATTCGATTTCGAGGACGAGATTGGCGGACGCGTTCAGTTTGGCGAGCGTCAAACGCGCAAGCGCCGCGAGCGGCTCGTCCGTCGCGGCATCCGCTTCAAATTCGCGCTGCAAATCCAGCGCGCGAATGAGGACGCCTTTGGTCGCGCGCGCCGCGACGCGGGCGCGGGCGCGAATTTGTGAAAGCGGCGCCGCGAGCGCGGGACGGCCGTACACCACCGCGTGTTCGCCAAACAAAATAATTTTGCCGCACGCCGTTCGCTCAAGCATCGCGCTAAATGTAGTAGAATAAACGCGCGATGGCAAATCGCACGCTCGGAAAAATTCGCCAAACTTGATTATCATGAACCAAACGCTAATAGATTTCTCGCTGTTGGGCGCCGCGGCGCTCTTGATTCTCGCCAACGCTTTTTTTGTCGCGGCGGAATTTGCGCTGGTGAGCGTCCGCAAAACGCGCATCGAAGAATTGGTCGCGCAAGGCAATGTAAATGCGCGCACCGTCCGCCACGTGATTCACGACCCGGACCGTTTCATCGCGGCGACGCAATTGGGCATCACCATCGCCTCGCTCGCGCTCGGTTGGATTGGCGAACCCGCCATCTCGCATCTCATCGAACCGCTATTTGGTTTGGCGCCGGAATCTTTTCTTTCGCACACCACCGCCGCGTTAATTTCCACCATCATCGCCTTTTCCATCATTACATTTTTACACGTCGTCATTGGCGAACTGGCGCCCAAATCGGTGGCGTTGAGTTATCCCGAAAAATCGGCGCTCATCGTCGCGCGGCCCATGATGGTGTTTGAAAATATCTTTCGCCCGGCGATTTGGCTTTTGAATGGCGCGGGCAATGGCTTGTTGAAACTGCTTGGACTCGCGCCGCCGCAGGGACATCAATTGGTTCACTCGGTCGAAGAATTGAAAATGTTGGTGAGCTCGAGCGCGGCGAGCGGCGAATTGGAACCGGTCGAAAGACAATTTGCCGAGCGCGCGTTCGAGTTTGCCGACCGCCAAGTCAGCGAGGTGATGATTCCGCGCACGCAGATTCGCGCGCTCGAAGACACCGCGACGGTCCAAGATTTCTTGCAATTGTTTGCCCAAGTGAGTCACAGCCGCTTTCCCATCTATAACGGCGCGCTCGACAATGTGGTGGGTTTTGTGTGGGTCAAGGATGTGCTGCGGGCGATGGCAAAAGGTCCCGGAGCGCGCCAGCATCCTTTGAGCGAATTGATTCGCCCCGCGCTGTATGTGCCTGAAACCAAACCCATCGGCGCGTTGTTTAGCGAAATGCAGCGCCAAAAAATTCAACTCGCCATTATTTTGGATGAATACGGCGGCACGGCGGGCATGGCGACGATTGAGGAATTGATTGAGCAAGTCGTCGGGCCGGTCAGCGATGAATTGACCGTGAACGCGCCGACCATTCGCCGCCTCGACGAGAGCCATTTTGAAGCCGACGCGATGCTCGGCGTAGAAGATGCGAACGAATTGATGAAATTGGATTTGCCGGAATCGGACGATTACGAAACGTTGGCGGGACTCATTCTGACGCGGCTGGGGCGCGTGCCCAAAGAAGGCGAAGTGGCGCGCATTGACAATCTCAAATTTACAATTTTGAAAATGCAGGGTCCCAAAATTGAAAAGGTGCTGGTGGCGCGCGTGAGCGATAAAAAATAATCGGACGCCGCGCGGCTTATTCTGGCGGCGCGGCGGAATCGCGCGCCGCCATTGTCAAATACGCTTCGGTCCACACATTCGATTCGAACAATTGAAAAATGCCTTCGAGCGCGCCAAAAAAGAGCCACAAGAACGGCGCCGCCGCGAGACCCATCAGAAAGAGCGCGTTCAAATTGTCGTACCACAAGCCAAACGCGCCCAGCGCAATGACCGCGCCAAACGGGATGGACACAAGCCCCACGACCATGCCGTACCCAAAGCGCGCGCCAATCAACACGAGATAGACGGTCAACACGTTGCCCACTTGGGCGCGCACGCGCTGTATGCCGCGCTGCACGCCCGCGCGCACGGACAAATCTTCCACCACTATCGCGCGCACCGCCATTTCATAAAAGGGATGAATGACGACGCTCAAAATCGCCAAGCACGCGAGCGCGCCGCAAAACGCCAAAAAGCCCGAAATCCAAAACGGCGCCAACGCGCGCGCTCCCAAACCGTCCGCATTGCGCTGCGCGAGGATTACGCCGATGAACGGCAAGAGACCGAGCAGAATCAAACTGACGCTCACGAGCGCCAACGGCGCATTGACGAGCAAACCCAAGCCCAAGAGCCGCGTGTAAAATTTGCGTCCGCTCTGCCAGGCGTCGCGCAAGGTCGGCTCGGTTTGCGCTTCGGCGGCGCGGACGGTATCCACCATCGCGCCGCGCGCGATAAAGCGAAACAAGAAAACGAGCAGCGCCCACACCGCGAGCATCACCGCGCCAAACACGACGGCGAGACCCAACACGAATGGCTCGATGCGAAAATTGGTTATGGGATTTAGCGGACGATTGAATGGCCCAACAAGGTCCGGGATACGCACGCCCGCGCTGGTCAAACCCATGACGAACGCAAAGAGCCATAGGAATTTGTAACGCCACATCAATTCCAGCGAGCGAGTAAAGAGATGTCCAATGTCCATGCCTTGCTCCCTTGAAAAGGTATGACAAATTTCAAATTTGTCGTGCCGCTGCCCATTTTCATTCGTCTGCGGGCGCGACGCGTAGCGACGAATGGACAACGCCCTTAAAGTATTTCGCAGCGCCAAATTTATTTGTCCGAAAAGGGGCGCCGAGAAAATCTTGTTTTATAAATGCGCGGCGAGCCAGAGATGCGACGCCGCGCGAAACGCGCCCCACTCGCGCCATGGGCCGGGCAAACTCGTCAGATACAGCGCCGTCGCTTGCAATTCGAGCGCGTCCGCGTCCGTGAATCCCGAAATCGGTTCGTCCGGGTCGGTGGGCGTCGGCGCGCCGCGCCAAGTTTCGGTTCGAAAAACAAACGAGGGATATTTTATTTTTTTGCCGCGCACCCAAAATATATTTTCCAATACGCCCAACAGGCGCAAGGTCGCGGGCTGAAAACCGATTTCTTCGTACGCCTCGCGCCGCGCGGCGGCGTCGGCGGCTTCGCGGCGACGAATTCCGCCCGTCGGCAGACGATATACATTTTCGGGATAATGCGGTTTGGTGTGCAATAACACGCGCGCGCGGGCGCGCGGCACGACCAAGATTACTTCGCCGCGCCGCCGCGTCAAGCGCGTCACCCATGCGCCAAAATTGTCGGACAAATTTTTAAATTCAAAGACCGCGCGCGCGGGCGCGCCGTACAACGGCGTCAGGGTTTTGATTTCGCGCTCAAGCCCCATGCGCCAGCGCCTTTAATTCGGTTTTGAATTGACGCAGCGCGGCATGAGCCGTCAAATCATACGTCAAGGGCGTCACGGAAACGATGCGATCCACCATGATGGCGTAAATGTCGGAATCGCGCTCCAACGTGTCGCGGTTGACGTCCACATCGTAACCGACCAGACGTCCGTTCTCGACGGTGGAACGGAAATACGCTTGATGCGAGGCGCGCGTGACGCGCCATTTTGTTTGCGCGGTGGCGTCGCATGGCACATTCACATTCACCACCGGCGCGAGTTTGCCCAAGTTGCGCGTCAACATTTCTTGCGCCAGGCGCCGCGTCCACATGGCGGCGCTTTGAAAATCAATGTCGGGGCTGTGCGATAAATGATACGACGTATCGGTTTCGAGCGACACGGCAAGCGCGGGCACGCCATCCGCCGCCGCTTCCAACGCCGCGCCCACCGTTCCGCTAATCGTCAAGCCGCTGCCCAAATTTTCGCCATAGTTGATGCCGCTGACGAGCAGCGCGGGCGGACGCGGCGCTTCGAGCATCAAAGCATAGCGCACGCACACGGCGGGCGACGCGTCCACCGCGATGGTTCGCACGCGCGTATTGCCGACGCGGCGCGTGGCATAGAGGGCGGGCTGTTGATTCCACGCAAACGCGCGCCCTTTGGAAGATTGTTGTTGGCGCGGCGCCACAATCATTAATTCGCCCAAGCCGCGCAGCGCGCGCACCGCCGCGTCCAAGCCGGGCGATTCCACGCCGTCGTCATTGGTTATCAAAATAAGAGGTTTGGTCATGTCATATTCAGCGCGTCAGCATCTGGGCAAGAATCGCCAGCGACAACGCGACGCCGATACAAAGCGCGGGACCCATAAAAGAAAACGCGCGGCTCTCGCGTTCCACCCAAAAAGCGGCGAGGGCGGAAAGGAGCGCGACGCCGAGCGCGAACAAACCGAGCATTTGAAAATTCAAATACGCCGCGGCGCCCCATGCGCCCGCGTTGTACCACAACATCAACGCGGCGTTTTCGTTATTGGGATTTTGCGCCAAGAACAAAAAAAGAACGCCTGCCGCCAACGCCAACAGCAGGACGAGATTGATGGGCGACGCCAAAGCGGCGCCCGACGTAATCAGCATAAAGAGCGTGAGACTGAAAACGCCGAGCGCGGCGACGAGCGCCGCCAGCGGTGAACGAGCCAATAAATTCATACGCCGCCGATGATAACGTGAATCGAAAACACTGTCAACGAAATCGAGGTGGGGGTGGGGGTAGGCACGGAACCGGGTTCCGTGCCTACCCCCATTCCGCGCCTACCCCATTCCGTGCCTACCCCATTCCGCGCCTACCCCATTCCGTGCCTACCCCATTCCGCGCCTACCCCATTCCGCGCCTACCCCATTCCGTGCCTACCCTCATTCCGCGCTGAATCCAATTTTCGTATTCACCTCGATTTTCGTGCCGTTCAATTTTTCAAAAATTTCTCTTGGATGGTGCGAGACCTTTCAG
>JAJVIA010000062.1:43433-55866 GCA_022072245.1 Anaerolineae bacterium | reverse complement strand
TGATTTCTGATTTCTGATTTCTGATTTCTGATTTCTGAATTTCGATTTTTCGATTTTTCGATTTTTGATTTCAAATCTCGAATTTTGAATTTCAAATTTTGAATTTCAAATTTTGAATCTCGAATTTCAAATTTCCCGCCTCGCCACAAACATACCCACCGCTTTGGTGATATGAAACGCGCCATGCAAATCAATTTCGTTTTGCACGCGCGCGCGGAATGTTTGTTCGAGCCGGGCTGTTTCCGCCACGCTCTTGTACATCCAACCTGATTTGACGTACGCGACCAGCGGTTCAACCTCTGTCACACGCAAATTATTGTCTTGAAAAAGGCGCGCGACATTTTCAAAATGCTGCGACAGAATTGCCGCGCCATTTTCCAACCCAAAAATTTGTTCGGTCGGTTCGCCTTGCATAGGTTGGCGCGTAACGTCTGAAACCAAGTCGCCGAGCTCGCGCATGTGACCAAAGCCATTCGTCGCGGCGTAAAGTTTGCCGCCGCGTTTCAATACGCGCCGCAGCTCCGCCAGCGCGCGGTCGAGATTCGGAATGTGATAGAGCATGTGATTGGCAAAAACGCCGTCAAACGTTTCGGCGGCAAAGGGTAAATGCTGCGCGTCGCAATTTGCAAAAGAGAAACGCGCGTCGGAAAATTTTTGCTGTACCGTTTGCGTCATGCCAAACGAAAAATCGGTGAGGGTGACGCGCCACGCGGGCGGAATCCTGGCGCGCACACGCTCCCACAACGCGCCGCTGCCGCAGCCGATTTCCAACACGCGCGCGTCGTCGGGCAAATCAACGTGACGAAATAACCAGTCGTGAAAAGCTTCGGGCGCGACGCTAAATTTTTCGTGCAGCGCGATGCGCGCGTCGAGATTGGCGTTGGTGGCGTACTGTTGTTTTACAAATAGAGTTTCGTTGGAACGTAACATTATCGCCGGTAACGCGCCTGCATGTACTCGTCGTCAAACATTTCGGCTGCGCGCAGCGCGACGCGAATCGCATCCTGCACGGCGCGGGTTTTGGCTTTGACGTCGGGCGCTTCGCGCTGTGTGCGCGCGGCAATGATGGCGCAGACGCACGCGGCGGCAAAGCCGTACACGCCGCCCATTTTGAAAAGCGTCCCCGCTTCCATTTCAAAATTCAAAATGCCGAGCGCGCGATATTCATCCGTCATGCCGCGCACGCGGCGCAACAAGTTTTTGTTGGCGGACGATTTACTGCGCTCTTGGCCCTCGAAAAAAGTGTCCACGCTCGCCGTAACGCCGACATGCCACGCGATGCCCAGTTCACGCGCCGCGTTCACCAACGCCATCGTGAGAAATGGATTGGCGGCGGCGG
The DNA here is from genome assembly GCA_022072245.1 of Anaerolineae bacterium. Lineage (GTDB taxonomy): Bacteria > Chloroflexota > Anaerolineae > UBA4142 > SHND01 > SHND01. The sequence continues at coordinate 54,527 of JAJVIA010000062.1, read as the reverse complement.
GATATTCTTGGGGCGCAATGTCGTCCGCCGCGCCCTGCCGACACAGCGCTGCGCGCGAAATGACGACGCTGCCCATTTGGACATCCTCTTGAATCGAGCCGCTCGTGCCGACGCGAAGGATTGCGCGCACGCCGACTTGGTACAACTCGTTGACCACAATCGAAAGCGACGGCGCGCCCATGCCGCTGGTCGCGGAAATAAAACGGCGGCCATTCGGCAAACGCGCGAGATAACTATTCAAACCGCGATTCTCGGACAAGTTTTTTTCAAAAGCGACGCCCTCAAAATGCGCGATGGCGTGGGCGCGCTGGGGATCGCCGGACAAAAGCGCGATGCGCGGAGGGTTTTTCCCCAAATCTTTTTTGCCAAAGCCGATATGATACAAAACATCATTGCCCATTTTATTTTTTCTCCGCTTCCTTTTCGCGTTTGGTTTGTTCCCGCTCCAACCTTTTTTGCGTTAGTTCTTCTAATTCTTCCAGCGCCGTTCTGCCCGCAATCTGAATAAATACGCCCAACATGGCGACGCCCAAAATGATGTACGGAATGGCAAAGAGTTTGCCTGTATCGGTGGTTGGAGTCAGGTCGCCATAACCGACAGTGGCGAGCGTGACGACACAAAAGTAGACGCTGTCCAACAAACTCCAATGCTCGACATTCATGTAAAACACCGCGCCCACAATAATCAACGCGGCTTCGAGCGCGACGAGACCGCGAAATTCAGGGGCTTTGGAGAGACGACGCGCAATTTTTAATAGCGCGACAAAGGGAATAAAAATTCTCATTCGCCAACTTTCAATTGACAGATTTGAACGCGCGCCGCAATTCACACATTGCTTTGGTCGTCGAAAGCCATGTCGGGCTCGACGTTTTGATATCCTTGCGAATCAAGCGCCAGCGCATCCACGCCGCGAAATTTTACCACATTCGACCGGACACCCCTTTGACAGGACGTTTGCATTTTTACAACCCCGCGCGGCGCGGTCACACGTCCCCGTTCAAAGCTTGCAATGCGTCGTCCAACACGGCGACCATTTCGTCCGCGTTCGCGCGCGTAAAAACGAGCGGCGGTTTGATTTTAATTACATTGGCGAACGGACCATCCGTGCTGAGCAAAACGCGTCGCTGCCGCGCGCGCTCGATAATTTCGCTTGCCGCGCGCGTCGCGGGTTCTAACGTTTGACGGTCGCGCACCAATTCAATGCCGATAAATAAACCTTGCCCGCGCACGTCGCCAATTAAAGCGTGACGCGTTTGCAGCGCGCGCAATTGCTCCAGCCAATACGTTCCCACGTCCAACGCATGTTGGCGCAAATTTTCCGTTTCAATCACATTCAACACCGCCAAACCAATCGCGCACGAAACGGGATTGCCGCCGAACGTATTGAAATACTCCATGCCGTTTGCAAACGCCGCCGCAATTTCAGGCGTCGTAATGACGCCGCCCAACGGATGACCGTTGCCCGCCGGTTTGCCGAACGTGACAATATCCGGCGCGACGTTTTGTTTTTCAAACGCCCACATGTGCGAACCGACGCGCCCGAAACCGACTTGTACTTCATCCGCGATACACACCGCGCCCGCCGCGCGCGCATATTCATACACTCGCGCCAAATAACCTGGCGGAAAAAATACCTGTCCGCCGCAGCCCGAAATGGATTCGGCAATGAACGCCGCCGCAGCGCTTTTTTCGTGATGCAGCCGTTCAAACAGCGCGCCCGCCGCGTCCGCGTATTTTTCCGCCGCGCGCGGGTCGTCCGCGCGCAAGGGGCCGCGCCAAGTATCGGGCAGCGGCGCAATGTGCGTGGCGTCCGGTTTGCCCGCGCCGCCGCGCCCGTTGAATTTGTACGGACTCACATCCAGCGCCGCTTGCGTGTTGCCGTGATACGCGTGATCCATGCAAACCACCGCGCGGCGACGCGTGTAGGTACGCGCCAAACGCAGCGCGAGCTCATTCGCTTCGCTGCCGGAATTGGTGAAAAAACAAACCGTCAAGGGCGCGGGCAGCGTCGCGGTCAAACGCTGCGCGTAGGCAACGAGATTGTCGTGCAGATAACGCGTGTTCGTATTCAAAATTTCCATCTGCCGTTGGCCCGCGCGCACGACGCGCGGATGGCAGTGACCCACATGACACACGTTATTGACGCAATCCAAATACGCGGCGCCGGTTTCATCGTAAAGATATTGGCCCAAGCCGCGCACAATTTTCAACGGCGCGCGATACGCCAGCGACAGACTGGGACCCACGAGCGCGCGGCGCAGCTGAAGCAATTCGTCTTGGGCGCGCGCGGGAATCCGCCACATGTTTTCGTCGCGCCCGCCATCCAAAATGCGCGCGGCAAATTCCGACGGCGCGTATTCCGCCAAACGCGTCAACAAGCGCCACGCGGGCGCTTCGGAAATAGCCAGATACGGATTGTGCGGCTCTTGATTTTTTTGGCGCGCGCACACGCTCACGCTGAGCGCGAGCCGCAGCAAAATCAATTCGGGCAGCGCGGCGCGTTCGTCCGCCGTCAACGGAAACGCCGCTTGATAACCGCGCAAAATTTCGCGCGCAACCTCAAACGGGTCGTCCCGGTCGAGCATCGCGTACGCGCACGCAATCGCCGCGTCGTTGGCGGTATAGCTATACAGCATGTCGCCAAAATCTATGACGCCGCTGACGCGTTCATTCTGAATCAAAAGATTGTAATCGTTCGCGTCGTTATAAATCACGCTGCGACGCAGCGCGGGCAAATGCGGCGCGGCGCTTTGTTGAAAACGCGCGAGAAAATTTTCCAGCGTCGCGCGCTGCGCCGCGTCCGCGACAAATTCCAAATTTTGTTGAATCGCCAACGGCGCGTGCGCGGCGTCCCACTGGATGAACCGCACCATCGCCGGATGTTCCAGCGGCGCCAGCGCGAGATCCATTTTCGCAAGCGTGAGTCCCAAATCGTACCACAACGCCGCGCGCGGCTTTTGGATGTGCGCCAACGGTTTACCGGGCAAAAAGGTCAAAGCGCGCGCCAAAAACGTCGCGCCATGTTCGTCGGCGATTTCCGCGATAGCGGCGCCGTCGCGCGTCAAAAGCGCGCGCGGAAAAATAGCCAAACCCGTTTCGCGCGTCAAGCGTTCCAGCGCGAGATTTTCAAATTCGAGCCGCGCGCGCGTTTCGTCGGGATGCGCGATTTTCAAAACGTACGTCGCGCCGTCCGCCGCGTCAAGTTTAAAATTCTGGTCGCGTTCGCTCGGCAGCGGCGTCGCGGTCGCAACCATGCCAAAAATATCCCGCGCCAACGTCTGCGCGGATTCAATCGAAAATTTCGGTCGTTTGACGACAAGCATTTCTTCCCGTCTCCAAATTTGGCGCGGTCGCCCGCCCGCGCCATCAGCGAATCATCAATAACGTCCCCGCCGTAATCAGCGCCGCGCCCAACACAATTTTCCACGTCAACGGTTCCGCCAGAAACAGCGCCGCAAAAATCACAACCAAGACGAGACTGAATTTGTCAAGCGCGGCGACCGGCGCGGCGTCGCCCAATTGCAGCGCGCGAAAATACAAGAGCCACGACGCGCCCGTCGCCAAGCCCGATAGAATCAAAAACACGAGCGTTCGCGGCGACAGCTGAAACAGCGCGCCGCCTTCATTGCGCGCCAGCACGATGCCCCACGCAAATAACAAAATGACGACGGTGCGAATAGCCGTCGCCAAATCCGAATTGACGCCCTGCAAACCGACTTTGGCTAACAGGGTCGTCGCCGCCGCAAAGACGGCAGAACCCAAAGCAAAAACCCACCACGGCAATTGATTCCAATTCATACGCGCCTCACGATGTCGGGCATGTGCGGAATGGTTCAAACCAGCGCCGTTCGTTCGACGCGGAACGGCGTCCCCTCCGCCGGCGCGGCGTCAAATTCGCGCGCGGCGAGATGGCCCGCAAACACGGCTTGGGCAAGAATGTTTGGCGCCTCGGCATCGCCGATGACGCGCAGCGATTGAATTTTATGTTGCGCCAACGCGGGCTGCAACGCCAAATATAACGCATCATTCGGCAAACGGTCGGCGAGCAAAACCGCCGCGTCGCAAGCCAACGTAAATTCATTTTGCGAAATGTCCGCGCGCACGCGCGCCTGATGCGTTTCAATGCCGACGAGCGTGTGACGCGGCAGCAGGTGTACGCCGAGCCGATGCAAACGACGTTCGATTTTTTCTTGCTCTAACGTGTATTGGGTCCAGTACGAAACAAGCGGCGCAGGAGTGACGAGCGTGACCGCGCAGCCGCGCTGCGCCAACAATTCTGCGAGAACGCCGCCCATGTAATAATGGTCGTCGTCAAAGACAAGGACGCGCCCGGATGGAATTTTGCCCGCCATCAAATCGTCGGGCGTGAACACATGCGGCAGCGCGTGGCCAGGCAGCGCTTGCGACGTCGAACGGCCCACGCCATCGCGCCGCCATTGCGAACCGGTTGCGACAATGACATGCTGATAACCGATTTCCAAAATATCGGGGGCGGTCATGGCGCTCGCAGGATACAGCGCCACGTTCGCCATTTTTTTCAATTGCGTCATGCGCCAATCCAGGATGCGCCGCCATTCGTTCAGACCGGGCAAGCGCGCTTCGAGCGCGACGCGGCCGCCAAATTCATTGCGCGCTTCCGCCAACACGACGCGATAACCGCGCTGTCCCAACGCGCGCGCACATTCCAAACCCGCCGCGCCGCCGCCAACGACCAAAATTTCCGCATCGCTCGTTTTTGGCGCAATGGATTCGGGATGCCAATCGCGCCGCCATTCTTCGCCCATCGTCGGATTTTGCGTGCAGCGAATCGGAATAATTTTATTGTCCGCCGCGACGCAAATGTTACAGCCGATACATTCGCGAATATCTTCGACGCGCCCTTCGCGTATTTTTTGCGGCAAAAACGGGTCGGCAATCGAGGGCCGCGCCGCGCCGATAAAATCCACGACGCCGCGCCGAACGAGTCCCGCCATCGTATCGGGCGACGTGAAACGGCCCACGCCCACCACCGGTTTCGTCGTCAATTTTTTGACGAACGCCATGTACGGCTCTTGATAACCTTCTGGTTCAAAACGCGACGTCGCGGAATCATTGCGCCAACCGCTGAGCGTAATGTCCCACAAATCCGGCAGTTCCGCGAGCATGGCGATAACGTCGTGACCTTCGCCTTGCGCCGTCAAGCCCGCGTCGCCCAGCCATTCGTCCACCGAAAAACGCACCGCCACCGCGCACGTATCGCCCACCGCGTCGCGCGTATCCTCGATGAGTTCGCGCAAGAGCCGCGCGCGATTTTCGAGCGAGCCGCCGTACTCGTCGGTGCGGTCATTGTAGCGGCGCATCAAAAAGTGCATGGCGATGCCGATGCCGTGCGCGGCGTACACATAAATCACATCAAAGCCCGCGCGCTTGCCGCGCACAGCCGCCGCGCGATGCCATTTTCGCAGATTGCGAATATCTTGCTTGTCCATTCGACGCGCGAAAATGGGTTCAAACTTGGCGCTCCCCGTCGCGCTGGTATGTCGGGGTCCCAACACGACCGCGCGCGAAAATAAATTCGGCGTGTCCGAACCGTTATAGGCGAGTTCCAAACCGGCGAGCGCGCCGTGACGATGCACGGCGTTGGTCATGCGCGCGAGCGCGGGAATATCGTCGTCGTCCCACAAACGGCCCTCGATAAACGGCGCGATATCGCCGCTGTGATGAATTTCGGTCTCTTCGGTGCAAACGACGCCCCAACCGCCTTCGGCTTTGATTTCGCGCATCCGCGCGTGCCCGTGCGGCGAGCGATAGCCAAGACCGTTGCAATGCGGAACTTGATAAAAACGATTGGGCGCGGTCACGGGCCCAATGCGGACGGATTCAAATAAAATAGCGTAAGGATTGTTCATTGTGATTCTCTCCAGGCGCGGCAAAAGCGGGTTGTACTGTAGCATCGGCGCGCGCGCGTGGCAAATTTTAGCGGCGGCGGCGCGTGAAACATTCACCCCGCTAATGCGTATGTATGGCAGAACGATTCAACAAGGAGCAGAGAAATGGAAGAGCATGAACGCACCGAAGAGTTTCGGGTAGATACGGACAAAATCGTCGGCAAAGCCAAAGCGCTCTATGCCGAGAGCAATGTGCGCCGCGTCAGTCTGAAAACCAAAGAGGGCAAGTTGTTGCTGGAAATGCCGTTATGGTTGGCGCTCGTCATTACGGCTCTCTCGCTGATCATTGTGCCGTGGCTAGCCATCATCTTGGTCATCGTCGGGCTAGTCCTGCGCGTCAATCTCATTGTCGAACGGCACGATTTGCCCGCGCCGCCCGCCAATACCGAAAATTAAATCCGTCAACGCCTACCCACCGACAGCGTTCCAACGCTGTCTTTTTTTTTGTTCAAATCTGACGCCCAAGCGTTTTGCGGCAGAATGTTCAGCGGAGCGCGCCACGCGACGCAAGGCAGGCGCTGAAATACATCGCCCATCGCAATTGAAAAAACTCTCGATTCCATTTACAATACGCGCGCGGCGCGTGAAATAGCGCAGCCAACCATTTTCCGACACAAACAAGTATCCATTTGCCGAGCTTGGCTTTAAGAGGTCGCTCATGCCCAAATCATGGATTGCAATTTTATTTGGCGTCTGCCTTACCGTCATATTCGGGTTAAGCGCGTGCGGCAGCGTCGAACTCACCCCTACCGCGCCGCCGACGGTCCCGCTCAGCATTAGCGGCACCCCCATGCCGAGCGCGGCGTCCACCCCAACGGCGCAAGGCGCGCCCGTAATTGTGAATGGCAAGACGCTGTTTTATATCCGTTCGCGCGAAGGTTCACAGACTCCCGTCGAGCGCGCCAGCATTATTTCCAAACGCATCGCCGCGATTGCCAATAATCCCTTTCGCACCAATCTCCAAGTGCAGGTCATAGATTCAGACGTCGGCACGGATCTTGTGATTGGCAACGATTTGATTCTCACCGTTTCCGATTTTGACGCGAGCGTTTATGGCGTCAAGCGCGCTGAATTGGCGCAGTACGCCGCCAATATCCTACAGCAAGAATTGGCGACGCTTCACCAACAAGCCAGCGTCGAAAATCAAATTCGCGGGTGGATTCAGACGCTCATTCTGCTCGCCATTTTGATTTTGCTGTTGTGGCTGGTGAATCGTTTGTATCATCAGCTCGAACGCCGCGTCAACGATAGCTTTACGCAGCGGTTCGAACGCCAAAACGCCGGCGAAACTTTGCGCTATGCCAGTCAACCGCTGCGCTTGGTCGTGTTATTTTTATTGCGCGTCACGCGCTATCTCGTTTGGCTCATCCTTTTGATTGGACTGCTGCCCATCGTCCTCAGTTTCTTTCCGGCGACGCGCGGACTGTACGACCAAATCATCGAGCTGATTCGCGAACCATTGATTGCGGTGTGGGAAGGGTTTGTCGAATTTCTGCCCAACCTCTTTTTCATTGTCGTCATCACGGTGGTGGCGTGGTTCGTCATACGCGCCGAGCGCGCGTTCTTTGACCAAATCGAAAAAGGGAATCTTCAACTCGGCGGGTTTGAAGCGGATTGGGCGCCGCTGACCAAGAATTTGCTCATGGTCTTGTTGGTTGCCTTGACGCTGGTAATCATTTTTCCGTATCTGCCGTTTTCCGATGCGCCCGCGTTTCAGGGCCTCTCGATTTTTATCGGGCTGTTGATTACGCTGTCGTCCAGTTCCGCGATTGCAAATTTAATTGCCGGCGTGCTGCTCACGTATAACGGCGCCTTTCGCGTCGGCGATTTGGTCGAAGTCGGCGGCACGCTGGGGACCGTCGTGGAAAAACGTTTGTTCACGACCAGCGTTCACACCTTCAAAAATGAACAGGTTTCGATTCCCAATTCGGCGGTCATTAGCGCGTCCATTCGGAATTATTCGACGTTAGCCAAAGAAAACGGTTTGATTCTGCACACCCAAATCACCATCGGCTATGATGCGCCGTGGCGTCAGGTGCATGAATTGCTGATCGCCGCCGCGCGAGCGACAACTGACATTTTGGCGGACCCGCCGCCATACGTTTTGCAGCGCGCGTTGAATGATTGGAGTGTGGCGTATGAAATCAACGCGTTTACGCGTCAAGCCGACAAGATGCCGCGCATTCTTTCCGAACTCATGTCCAACATCCAAGACAAGTTCAACGCGGCGGGCGTCGAAATCATGTCGCCGTCATTTTTCGCGCTGCGCGACGGCAATACCGTCACCATTCCGCCAGACCAACGCGCGAGCGCTTATCAAGCGCCATCGTTTCGCGTGGACATTCAAGCCGCGCCCGACCAGCCCGCGCCGTAATTTTACCAAGGGACAAAAAAAAACTGCCAGACTTGGCAGTTTTTTTTGAATCCATGTTTGCGACGGCAGCGGCAACAATAAAGAAAAAGTTGTGCCAGATGGGGACGTGATTTTGCGTTCACGGTTTCGGGCTGTCTGACATTTCAGATTATACCCCCGCAAACTCGCGGGGCAGCCCCTAATGATTCCATCCGACACAACTTGCGAGAGTTCGGGCGTCACCTTAACCTTTTGCCTTGCGCAACTGCCTTGCGTCCAAGACTTGCGTTGCGCTGACCGGAGAGTGAGCGTCCAGTCAGTCGGAGGACAATTCCTCACGCGCTTCTGTCCAGACTTTCACTTGGTAACACCGCTTTGATTGCACCCAAGCCGCCTGTGGCGTTTGCTCGCCTGCAATCAGAAATGGCGCCACTTGCTCTTGATTGTTACTATCGCGCGGCAAGGTCAAAATCAGGTTACAGTCGCGTTAAAAATGGATTAAAAAAATGGCGGCTGTCCTCTAGCGGCAATGACAAGTGACTCTATGCCGCAGGCGCTTTATTTTGTAAAATAACAGCGCGTCGACAAGAAACCCGCAGGAGGCAACCGCATGGCAACGCAAGGAACAGTGCTCGTCATTGACGACGACAAGACGCTCTTGCGTCTTGTACAAGAGGCGTTCAGCAAAGCCGGCTATCAAGTCATTCTCACGTCCAATGGCATTGACGGCTTGCAAGAATTGTACGCCCGACAGCCCGATTTGGTGCTGCTGGACGTAATGATGCCGCGCATGGATGGCTGGGAAACGCTCACGCGCATTCGTCAAATCTCGCGCGTGCCGGTCATCATGTTGACCGCCAAAGACGGCGAACAGGAAAAGGTGCGCGGCTTTAATTTGGGCGTGGACGATTACGTAACCAAGCCCTTTAGTTTTGCGGAATTGACCGCGCGCGCCGGCGCCGTTTTGCGCCGCGCCCGCATCGCCGCGCCCGCGACGAAAAATAAACGCTACAGCAGCGGCGATTTGGTTTTGGATGTGGACGCGCATCGCGTCACCAAAGGCGGCGCCCTGGTCGAATTGACGCCCACCGAATTTCGTTTGCTCGAAACTCTGGCGGAACACGCGGGCCGCGTGCTGACGCACGAACAATTGCTCGAAAAGGTGTGGGGCTATGACGCCGGCGAAGATACCGGTTATATCAAGCGTTACATCTGGTATCTGCGACAAAAATTAGAGGACGACCCAACCAATCCCCAGCACATTTTGACTGAACGCGGTTTCGGTTATTCGTTCGCCACCGATTGAGTACGGCAGCCCCAAAGAGCTTGCGGCAATTCTTTGGGGCGCGCCATCCGCAAGCCGATATTTCACCAAAGCATAATACAATCGTAACCGAATTATGACGCCGTAAGCGGATAGTAGGAGCAGACTCGAGTCTGGAGGAACTTATGTATCCGCAACTTGTCCGCGACTGGATGACGCCGCATCCGATTACGATTGACCCGCAAACGGTCCTGCCCGAAGCGCATCGCCTGATGCAAGAGAGCCACATTCGACGCGTGCCGGTCGTCGAAAATGGCAAACTGGTCGGCATCGTGACGCTCGGCGATATTCGCGAAGCCGAACCTTCTCAAGCCACCAGCTTGAATATCTATGAGCTGAATTATCTATTGAGCAAGTTGACGGTGGAACACATCATGACGCGCGACCCGCTCCACATTGCGCCGGATGCTAGTATCCGCCAAGCCGCGCGCCTGATGCTGGAAAATAAAATTGGCGGCTTGCCCGTCGTCGAACCCGCCACCGGCAAACTGGTGGGCATCATCACCGAATCCGATATTTTTCGGATTCTCGTCCAGGCGCCGGAAGCGCCCGCCCACGAAAACCCCGCGTCGGGCGCGGCGCGCGCCACCTTTTGAACCGTCATTTCCTTTTTGACGCGCGCGCCGCCGAAATATGCGCCGCGCGTTTTTGACGCGTCTACGCAAACCAATAAAAAACGCAAGCGGGACCGCGCAGAGCGCGGCGCTTGCGTTTTCATTTTCACCCAAACAATTGACGCGACGGCGCGCACGCTTGCCAAGCCGTCCGACGCTCAATCGCCTTTGTTGGCGTACTCGAAGCGTTCCAAGATTTCATTCCATTCCAACAAGGTTGCGCGCGACACGGGACGCCCATTCCACCAGGGCAGCTGCGCGCACACCGACACGCCTTCCGGCGTAAATTCATAACAGGGGTCGTCGCTGGTTCCGCACGCTTGCGCGTCGCAGTGAATACAGGTCTGCGCGTGCGCAATGATTTGTTTCAATTCTTGGATGGTTGGCGTCCGAGTCGCATTCATTTGCTCGTCTCCTTTGCATCTCGGCAAAACGCGCGTCCGGCGCGTTGGAGGATGCCACTCACCTGCCACAAACCGTTACCGCAAATTTTTCATCCGCCGCAAGCCGCTATGCAATCTCCGCCGCGCCGACGCGGGTTAAAAACTTGGGCAGCTTGCCCGAACCAAAAAATAATTTTTCCGCGCTCAATGTTTATGATTGGCATACCGCGCGGCTTGATGAATTTCTTCCACCAGCCGGTGCGATTCGATGCCTTTATTCAGGATAGAACGTACTCCCAATTTTTCGAGTTCGATTTTTTGAGCGGTGTCGGTAAAAGCGGTGAGAACGATAATGGCGGCATCGGGAACATTGGAACGCACCTGCCGAATAGCATCTAAACCCATTCCGTCGCCCATCATGGGGTCAATGAGAACGATGCGCGGGTGAGTGGCGCTGGCGCAAGCGACGGTTGCGGCGCTATTGTCGGCGAG
>JAJVIA010000062.1:22863-43333 GCA_022072245.1 Anaerolineae bacterium | reverse complement strand
ACCACAGCGTCGGCATCGCGGATGAGGTCCACCTCGACCGCGCTCGCGCGCGCATGTTTCCGCACATTGCTCAACGCTTCTTGCGCGACGTGCAAAATCGCAACCGTCTGTTCGGGCGTGAGCAAATTGGGTTCCACATTGTCCGCCGTCACCGTGACTTCTAAAAAGGTGTTGGCGCGCAAATCGCGCGTCAACTCTTCGACGCCGCGTTTCAAATCCCGCCCCTGAAAACGCTGCGGACGCAAATCCAAAATATAATTGCGAATGTCCCGAATCACGTCGTTCAAACCCAGAATCGCGTGATGCAAACGCGCGGCGGCGTCGGGCGCTTTTACAGCGATGCGCGTTTCGGCGTCTTCGAGCGACAAGCCGATGGCGTAAATGGATTGAATAATGCCGTCGTGCAAATCCATGCCAAACCGTTCGCGTTCTTGCAAAACGGCGAGCTGTTGTTTTTGGCGATACAATTGCGCGTTCTCAATCGCGATGGCGGCTTGCGTCGCAAACATTTCCAGCACCTGTTGGTCTTGGAGCGAAAATTCGGTCACGCGCCCTTCCACATCCAATTTGTCGCTCATGTACAAATCGCCAATGACGCGCCCTTTGAAACGAATCGGCACGCCCAAAAGCGAAGTCATTATCGGATGATGTTCCGGGAAACCGACCGAGCGTTCATCCGCGCGAATGTTGGGCACGCGCAGCGCCGTCCCTTCGGCAATCAATACGCCCAACAAACCGTGTCCGCGCGGCGGTTCGCCCAAACGCGCGCGCGCTTCGGGCGTCAAACCCGACGTCATGAATTGTTCAATCGTTTTACCGTCGAGCGCCAACACGCCCAACGCGCCATAGCGCGCATTCGCCAATTCGCGCGCGAGGTCAACCACTTTTTGCAAGACGACATTCAAATCCAATTCAGTCGTCAGCGCCACCGTCGCGTCGTGAAGCAAAGCGAGCTGCTGCGTGTGCTTGCGCGTTTCCAACTCTTGCAGGTCAATGATGCGAAAAACCCACAGCGAGAACATGGTCGCGCCAATGCCAATCGCAATCAGCGCGAAAATGTCGCCGCCAAATACGCGATGCTCTTGAAACAAAACCGAGCGCGCCAAAAGCACCACGCCCCAAAACAAAATGGGCACCACAATCGCAAGCACGCGCAAGACGCGTGTACTGAGAACAAGATACGGATTCATGCTATAATCTCGCGCAGCGCAATCGAAAATTTCAAACGCGCCCTATTGTCGGGGCAACGATTGCGCCTGCCTCAAGATTATAAACGATTTTTTTCGGTTCAGGGCGGACCGACAATTTAACCCGCCGAGGGGTTCTATGGCAAAAAGTCTACAGATTGTGCTGGTGGATGACCACGAAGTCGTGCGGCTTGGTTTGAAATCCTTGCTGGCGCGCAATCCACAATTCAAAGTCGTCGCCGAAGCGGGCAACGCCAGCGAAGCGCTCGACCGCGTAGCGCGTTACAAACCCGATGTCGTCGTCATGGACATTCGTTTGCCGGGCAAGAACGGCATCGAAGCCACGCGCGAAATTGTACAGCAATATCCAAATACCAAAGTGATTATGCTCACGTCGTATGCCGAAGACGAATTATTGTTTGACGCGATTGCGGCGGGCGCGTCCGGTTACGTGTTGAAACAAATCGGCAGCAATGAATTGGTCACGGCGTTGGAAAAAATCGGACGCGGCGAATCGCTCGTGGACCCCGCGTTGATGCAAAAAGTTTTTGCGCGCGTCCGCGAAGCGTCGCGCAAAGCCGAAGATGAAGCGTTCGCCACCTTGAGCGACCAAGAGTTGAAAATTCTCGCGCTCGTCGCCAAAGGCAAGACCAACAAAGAAATCGCCGAGCAAGTTTTTCTGAGCGAAAAAACGGTCCGCAATTACGTCAGTTCCATTTTGAGCAAATTGAATTTGTCCACGCGCGCCGAAGCGGCGGCGTACGCCGTCGAGCATCGCGTCCAAGACCACTTGCCGACGGATTAAAAAACGGGCGACGCGCGTCGCCCGTTTTTTTTTGTGCGTTAGTTACCGCAAAAGCGCGGCTATGCCTTGACGGCGCTTGGCTGTAACGCCGGTTTATCGGAATTGAGCAAGTAACCGATTTTCCACGGCGTTCCCAACATGGGGAGCAAGATGCGATCCAGTCCGTAATAGCCCGCGGTTTTCCATGCCAGGATGAGCAGAATCGTAATCACCAACAACATGGGATTCGAGCTCGCCGTGCCAGCCATCATAAAGTTCCAATTCATAAATGCGCCAAAGAAAGCGGCGATGCCGACGAATGCGCCCAACACGAGCGCGGCGCCAATCAATACCTCGCTATACGCCACGACTTTGGCAAACCAAGTGTATGCTTGCATGTCGAGCAGCGTTTGGATAAAACTGCGATACCAATCGAAATAAATTACGGGTTTGGGCTCCACCGCCACCGCGCCGAGCCAAAATCCTTTGAGCGCTTCGCCCGTTTCCACCCATTTGGGATTTGTGATTTTGCCCCAGCCGGATTGGAGCCAGACGGATGCGACCCATAAACGCGCGATCAACCAGACCCACGCAAATAAAGTGTTGCCGAAAATAAATTTCGCAAAGGGCGGGTCTTGGATTTCGATATTGCGGGGAGCGAAAAATTTTTTCATTGCTTGGTTTCTTGGCGCTTTATCACGCTCGAACGGGCGTGGTATTGCGCCATCTCCTATTGCACTCTCGGTTTATGGCAGTATTATGCCAGCGCGCGCCCCTTCTTACATCTGACATGTGTCCTCTGCCGCGCCCATCGCCGCATCGCTTTGACGGGACAAGCTCCCGACGGCGCGGGACAAATGTCATTCGCAAATGTCACCTCGCCTCGAACGCGCGCCAACAAAAAAACAGACAGACGCGCTGCGCCTATCTGTTTTTTTTCGCGTCGAGCGGACGACCATAAAGATTTTCCGCCCGCAAAATTTTTGATTGGAATTCTAGTGCGCCGCGTCTCCCGCCGGCGGAGCATAGACTTTGTCGTTCCACGCGCCATCCACTTTTAAAATGCCAGCGGCGCCTTTGACCATGCGCCATAACGCATGATCCACCAACGAATAACTGCCCGGTTCATCGAGTTTGAATTCAAACGCCGAAACGGAACCCGGCGGGACGTACCACGTCTCTTCGTTTTCAACCGGCGTATTGGGCGAACCGGAAAAAACGCGGTCAAAGATTTCGCCGACAATGTGGAAATTGGAACCGATGTTGGGCCCGCCGACGCCGAAAAAGACGCGGACCGTTTCACCGACTTGGGCATGCAATGGGTATAATTTGGTCAAGGCATCCACATGCCCATTCATGGTATAGTATTCCGGCTGTTCCGCCATCGCCTTGTCCAGCGAAAATTCTTGTTGGCCCTTGTCGCCAAGTTTGCCGGTCGTGTACCATTCGCCCTGCATCACATAAAATTCGCGGTCCACGGGCGGCAAGCCGCCTTTGGGTTCGACCACCACCGCGCCGTACATGCCTTGCCCGATGTGTTGCGGCGCGGGCGCAAACGCGCAATGATATACATACGCGCCGGGATGGAGCGCTTGAAAAGTTAAAGTCTTGGTTTCGCCGGGCGCAACGGTCGTCACCGCCGCGCCGCCGCCGGGGCCATTCACGGCGTGTAAATCTATATTGTGCGCCACCGTATTGGTATCGGGATTCGACAAGGTCAATTCCACCGTATCCCCTTCCATCACGCGAATCATGGGGCCCGGCACGGTGCCGTCAAACGTCCAGAAACCGTACGCGGCGCCATCCGCCATTTCGGCGTTCACTTCTTGGACGGTCAGATTAACCTTGACCGTCGTCGGTTCCGTGCGGTTGATGGGCGGCGGCAATTGCGTAGGGTCGAGCGCCACATTCGGCTGCGTCAACGCGGCTGCGGGTTCAATCGCTTGCGCGCCGATGCGATTGGCCGCGACTTGCATTCCTTCCGGCAGCGGCGCGTTGCTGGTCGTCGTGACGGCGGAAACATTTAGTTGAGTGGTTTGCGCGGGATTAGGCAGCGGCGGAGTCGCGCACGCTGCCGCAACGATGCCCAAAAAAATAATTAAAGTGATCGAGCTGATTTGCCTCTTCATTCGGTTCGCCTCATTTGTTATAAAAGTCACATTTATTTTACTCGCGCTTGGCTCCTTGTCAAGAAAAATTTGCATAAAAACTGCGCGCCGCAACGGCGCTGCAAGGCGAAATATTCGCGCGACGACGGCAAGAGTTGAACAATCCAATGTATGCTGCGCCCCTATCTCTATTACGTTGGCGAGCAACGCGGCGCGGAATCCCGCAAGCGCGCACAAGGCGCTATACTATGTGCCGCAAAACAATTCAGAATTTGCGGTCGCACACTCACAGATATAATCATCAAGGATACGAGACTCTATGGCAACGACGGTCAAACAAGCTACCGATAGCGTATGGAAACGTCACATTCACGAACCCTTTATCCGCGCGGCGCTGCTCATTGCGCTGACGACCGGTTTCGGTTACGGCGCGACGATGGTGGCGCTGCTGGCGCTCGGCATCCGACCGGGCGCGTGGTATCCGCCGCTGTTACAATCGCATGGCCACGCTCAATTATTGGGCTGGCTCGGTTGTTTTATTATGGGCATGGGTTTATTTTTTCTGCCGCGTTTGCGCGGCGCCAAATTGCAAAATCAAGAACGCTTGCTTTACGTCCTGCTCCTCATCGTGACGGGCATCGCGCTGCGAACCGTCGCGCAGCCGTTGGCGGGATGGTTTGCCGCAGAGAGTTGGGCGCAATGGCTGCGCGCGGCAATCCTCGGCGCGAGTATTTTGGAACTGGCGGGCATGGCGCTTTTGATAACGCTGCTCGCCGCCACCGTTCGCGCGCAAAAACCTTTGGCGTTGGATGCGCCCGCGTATCCCGTGATGCCCTTTATCCAAATCGGTTTAATCTGTTTCGCGCTCGCGTACGTGGTAAATCTCCCCGGCGCGTGGAACGCCTTTACCCACGCGCAAGCCGTCATTCCCGCGCGCTATGACCAAACTTTTATCCTACTCATGCTTTATGGCGTCGCCATTCCGATGGTGGTGGTCTTTGCGCTGCGTAATCTGCCCTTGTTTTTGCGGCTCACCATGTCGGCGCGTTATCGGTGGCGTCCGCTCGCGTGGATTTATGCCGTCGGTTTGGCGCTGCGGCTCTTGCCGCAATTGGTTGCCATCGCCAACGATGCGCTAACGGCGGTGGGCGTCGTCCTGCCCATTGATGAATGGAATATACGAATCTTGGACCCGCTCGCCATCATCGGTACGCTAATCATAAACGGCTGTATTTTATTTTTCGTGTGGCGCTTGGATTTGCAGCGCTTTAAACCGCCGTGGATTGTGGACCGCGCGCCGAATACGCGGCCCGATTTGGATTATTTACGCAAGCCGACGCGGCCCAACTATCCCGACAATGGCGAGTACGGCCGCTTTGAATTATTGATTTACTCGGCGTTCATCTGGCTCGTCGTGGCGTGCCTTTTGGACGTACTGCGCGCGCTGCCGTTCGTAGCGAATAATTTCACCATTCCGCAAGACGCGGCGCGGCACGCGTTGTTTGTGGGTTTTATTACGCTGTTGATTTTTGGAATGGCGGTGCGAATGGGTCCCGGCTTTAGCGGCAAGCGCGGCGCCGCGCATCCCGAATTGGTCGTGTGGCTCTTTGTCTTGGGCAATCTCGCCGCGCTCTTGCGCGTCGTCCCAACTCTTTTTCCCGAATCAAGTTTCGCCCTGATGCTCTGGGGTTTGTCCGGCTTTGTCGGCTGGCTCGGGGTCTTGGTCTTGACAATCATCATGTGGGGCACGTTCCACCGAGAACCCAAACTCATCAAGCCCCAATAAAAAAAGGACGCCGCAATGCGGCGTCCTTTTTTTTGTACGCTCGAATCCGATTGTCCAACTTGATTCATCGGACGCGCTTGGCTTTGCGTTGGCGCTCACCACCAATGCAAACCGCGCGCGTACGCCGCCAATTCGTCGCGGAATTTCGGATGCGCGATATTGATGAGCGCTTGCGCGCGTTCGCGGATGCTCTTGCCGTGCAGCGACGCGACGCCGTATTCGGTCACGACGTAATGCACATCGCCGCGTGAGGTGACGACGCCCGCGCCGGGTTTCAATTGCGGCACAATGCGCGAAATCGCATCGTCTTTTGCCGTCGAAGGCAAGGCAATAATCGGCTTGCCGCCGCGCGCCCGCGCCGCGCCGCGCACAAAATCCACCTGCCCGCCGATGCCGCTGTAAAAATTGGGTCCCACCGAATCCGCGCACACTTGGCCCGTCAAGTCCACTTCGAGCGCGGAATTGATTGCAATCATGTTATCGTTCTGCGCGATGATAAAGGGGTCATTCACGTAATCGGTCGGATGCAATTCAATCAACGCATTGTCATGCACAAAATCATACAGACGCTGCGAACCGAACAAAAAACCCGCGACCATTTTTCCCGGATGCAAAGTTTTCTTGTCGTTCGTAATCACGCCCTGCTCGACCAAATCAATCACGCCGTCGGAAAACAATTCCGTATGAATTCCCAAATCGCGTTTGCCTTTCAAGTGAAACAACACCGCGTCGGGAATAGAGCCGATGCCCAATTGCAGCGTCGCGCCGTCGGGAATCAAAGCGGCGACGTGTTGACCGATGCGATCCTGCACCGCGCCGAATTTGCCCATGCCCACAATCGGCAGCGGATAATCCGTCTCGACAATCGTATCAATCTTGTTGAGATGGATGAATGAATCGCCCAACACGCGCGGCATTTGTACATTCATTTCCGCAATCACGCGTTTCGCCGCTTGCGCCGCCGGTTTCGTCACGCCCACTTCAATGCCAAACGAACAAAAGCCGTGTTCGTCCGGCGGCGAAACCTGAATCAAGGCGGTATCCAACGGCAAAGGTCCATCGCGGAACAAGCCGGGAATTTCAGATAAAAAGATGGGCATGAAATCCGCGCGTCCTTCACGAACCGCCGCGCGCGCGTTCTCGCCCATGAACAAGGCGCGATGGCGAAAACTCGCCGCATGTTCGCGCGCCATATAATTGCCGCCCGCAAAAGTCAGGACATGCACCACTTCGACGCCGCGCAATTCCGACGCGCGTTCCACCAGCGCGCGTTCCAACGTTTGCGGAATGCCCGCGCCGCCGCCCAAATAAATGCGCGACCCCGAAGCGATGCCGCGCACCGCGTCCTGCGGCGTCATTAATTTTTGTTTATAGAGCGCAGAGAAATCCATTACACAACCGTCCCATTCAAGACTTGGAGGCCGCGCTGCAACGCGCTATCCGCTTGGAGCGCGGGTTCAATGCCGCGCGCGCCAATTTCCAGCAAATAGGGCAGCGCGGCGTTGGTCAACGCATGACTCGCCGTGCGCGCCACCCGCGCCGTTACATTTGGCACGCAATAATGAATGACATTTTCGACCACGTAGGTCGGATTGTCGTGCGTCGTCGGGCGGCTCGTTTCCGCGCATCCGCCCTGGTCAATCGCGTAATCAATCAAGACCGCGCGGCGGCGCATCGTCCGCAGCATTTCGCGCGAAATCAAAATCGGCGCGCGCTGCCCCGGCACCAACACCGCGCCAATCACCACATCTGCAAATTTCAACACGCGCTGCAAATTGTACGGCGTCGCCAGCAGCGTCGTCACGCGTCCGTTAAATTGTTCGCACAACGGTTCCAGACGGTCGTAACGCGTATCCAAAATGGTCACTTGTGAACCGCTGCCGACGAACGCGCGCAGCGCATTCGCGCCCACGCTGCCCGCGCCCAAAATCACGACCGCCGCCGGCGGCACGCCCGTAATACCCGAAAGCAAAATGCCGCGCCCGCCGCGCGAACTTTCCAACCATTCGCCCGCAATAATCGGCGCGAGACGGCCCGCCACTTGACTCGTCGGCATCAACACCGGCAGCGCGCCCTGGTCGTTCTGAATCAATTCGTACGCAATCGAAGTCGCCTGCGCCGCGCGCAGCGCGTCGGCGAGGTCGCGCGACGCCACCGCGAGGTGCATAAAAGACAAGAGCGTTTGTTGAGAATGTAATAACGGATATTCGCGTTCGGTCAGCCGCGATACTTTGGCAATCACGTCCGCGCGGCCCCACACTTCATCGGCGGAATAAACCACTTGCGCGCCCACCGCGCGATATTCGTTATCGTCAAAACTCGCCGCCGCGCCCGCATCGCGTTCCACAAAAACCGTATGTCCCGCTTGCGTCAGCGCATACACGCCCGCCGGCGTCAAGCCCACGCGCAATTCGGACGGCCGCGCTTCTTTTGGCACACCAAAATTCATGATTATTCATTACCAACATGCCCACACCCGCATAAAAAACGAGTGTGGGCATGCGAGGAGAGGGGAGAGCGCAAAAGGATATCCCAACGCTTAGGATTCGCCGCGCTCTGATTTTTCTTGCAAATGCAGCGCGCTCAAGACGCGCGTAAAACGATTTTCGCTTTCGTTACGCAGATATACGAACCAATACACCGCCGCGACCAGAATGACGCCGCCAATGAGATTGCCCAACGTAACGGGAATGAGATTATTGAAAATAAATCCTTGCCACGTCAGATTGGTCAACTGCTCTGCCGTTTTGTTCGCCGCCGCCAATACCGCCGGTTCGCGTTTGAGCAGCAAGCCCAACGGAATGAAATACATGTTGGCGACCGAGTGTTCAAAGCCGAGCGCGACGAACGCCGCAATCGGCGGGACGATGGATAAAATTTTATCAGTCGTCGTGCGCGCGCTAAAACACAACCACACCGCGAGGCACACCAACGCGTTGCAAAAAATACCCAGCGTCAACGCCGGCACAAATTCCAACGACGTTTTGGCATTGGCAATGTTCAACATCGTCGCGCCCACTTGATAGCCGTCAAACGTCCACTGCCGCGTGAGATAAATGCCCAACGCCGTCGCCGTCGCGCCGATGAAATTGCCGACATATACGAGCGTCCAGTTACGCAGCGCGTGCCGCGCGCGAATTTTGCGCGACGCCCACGCCATCACAATCAAATTGTTGCCCGTGAACAGCTCGGCGCCGCCGACAATGACCAGAATGAGTCCAAGCGCAAAGGCAACGCCGCCGAGCAAACGCGAAACGCCAAAACCCAAACCGTTGTCCGTCCACACCAGCGTCGCAAAATTCGCGCCGAGCGCAATGAACGCGCCCGCAAGGACCGCCAATGCCAACGTCGTCGCCCAATCGAGCTGCGCTTTTTTGACGCCCACGCTTGCGACGCGCTGCGCCATCTCTTGCGGCGCATACGCGTCCAATGGAGTCGGATTCTGCTCTGTCATTCTTTAGCTTGCAAAGCGAAAAGACGCTTGCCGTATCTGCCGCCGCGCAAGCTCTCCGTTTCTATTCTTCCGGTCGCACCAACAGCACCGGCAAATTGGAACGGCGCACGATTTCATCCGCGACGCTGCCAATCATCATCCGCGCCAGACCGCTGCGGCCGTGCGTGGACATCGCAATCAGGTCCGCTTCGATGCTGGCGGCATATTCCATAATCGTTTCCGCCACCGGGCCCGCGCACACGTCATACGCCACCGCGTCGTCGTTATTTTCAAAATAATCAAACACGACGCGCTGTAAATAACCCTCGGCATGTGAACGCGAGTTCATTGTGTCGGGCGCGGCAGAAGTGCGATGCAGCGTCATATCGCCAAAGACCGCTTCATACATCGGCTGCGTGATAACGCGCAAAAGCGTTATGCGCGCGCCCGTACATTTTGCCAACGCCGCCGCATGTGGCAAGACGGCTTCGGACGTTTCAGAACCGTCCAACGGTACGAGAATTTTTCGATACATGACCAACCTCCCGCTGTTCGTCAGTGAACAGCTCTGCCGCGCGCGTTGCAGCTGGCGCGCCGCTGTACGGCAGCGCGCCGTTCTATGCTCACGCGGCGAATTTTTACTCTATGCCAGATCCACTACTCGGACTTTGTTCTTTTCAGGCGCGACGCGCGGCGCGTGCGGTCGCACCAACAATACCGGCACAGCCGAATGGCGCACCACCTCATCCGCGACGCTGCCAATCATCAACCGCGCCAAACCGCTGCGGCCGTGCGTGGACATGGTTATCAAGTCCGCCTGAATTTGCCGCGCCACGTCGAGAATCATGTCCGACGTCGGCGCGCCCCACACGACCATCGTCGAAACCGCCAAGCCCATCGCGCGAAACTCGGACGCAATTTCATCCAGATAGATCTGCGCCGCCATTTCGATATCGCTCCGCATGTCAACCGCAATCACCGGGTCACGCGCCAAATAATCGTACACCGGTTCGCTCGCCACGCGCAATAAAATCACCTGCGCGCTCGCGCAGCCCGCCAATTGACTCACCTGCGGTAACACTTGTTCCGCCAATTCGGAACCGTCCAGAGGCACGAGAATCTTTTTATACATGGCACACGTCCCTCGCCGGGTTTCACAACACGCCATCGCGCGCGCGGCGGATGAAATGTTGCCGCCCTACAGACGCCCATTGCACCATATCGCCCTTGGGCGCAAATTCGGTCAGCAATGAGTCCAAAAATCGTATCGCGGTTCAGCTCTTCAGGTTTCCATTACACTATTCCATAGCGCACGCCAAAAAGCATTTGTCTTTTGTCCCCGCTTATGTGGGACAAACCAACCGCGCAAAAAAAACGGACAGGTCAAAACCTGTCCGTTCCGTCTATTTCGTCACAAAAAATCTTTGCGCGTCGCGCACCCGTTCCGGCAAATTGCGCCACGTGTCCACGCTGGTCAACCGTTTCCATAATCGCTTGGGGCGGAAATAAAAACGGCGGTACGCTTCGTGCCATTTTTGCTCGACCAATTTATTGTCCATTCCCGGAAAATCAAAATGCGCGTGGTCGGATTGAATCGCCAAATCGCTCCATCCCTGCGCGTGCAGTTTGCCATTGCGCTGCACCGTCTCCCATAACGCCGTGCCGGGATACGGCGACGCAATCATGAAATGCGCCAAGTCGGGGTCGAGCTCTAGCGCCAATTCCGTCGTCTTGTCCATCGTCGCGGCGGTTTCGCCCGGCATCCCATAGATAAAAAAGCCCATCGTTTGCAAGCGCGCCGCTTTGGCGTTCTTGAACGCCGCGCGCACTTGGTCAAACGTCTGGGATTTTTTCACGACGTTTTTCAAAATTTGTTCGTCGCCGCTTTCGACGCCAAAACCGACGCGTTTACAGCCCGCGCGTTTCATCAATTGGAACAATTCCGCGTCGGTGTGATTTACCTTCATGCCATGCACCGTAACCCACGGCGTCTTGTTCAAACCGTTGTCAATCAACGCCTGGCACAGCTCTTTGGCGCGTTTCAAATTTAGATTCCAAATATCATCCGTCACGCCGATTTCGGTCGCGCCCAAATCGTGAACCAACATCTTCCATTCGCGAATGACATTTTCGACCGAACGCGCGCGCCACGTATCGCCCGTAATCGGTTTAGAGCAGTAGGTGCATTTGTAGGGACAACCGCGCGAGGTCAAGATAGTGTACGAACGCGCGTGCGGGTCCAAGCCGTCCGTCAGCGGCTGCAAATTGGTATAGCGGTCAATTTTGAAAAGCTGATACGCGGGAAACGGCAGCGCGTCGAGGTCGGACGAAAGCGGGCGGTCAAGATTGTGGCGCACTTTGCCTTGCGCGTCTTTCCACGACAAGCCCAAAATCTTGGACCATTCCGCAGCGCCATCGCCGCGTCCCAACGCCTGCATAAATTCAACAATGGTGTATTCCGCTTCGCCGCGCGCGACAAAATCCACTTCGGCTTTTTGCATGGATTCGTCGGGCATCAGCGTCAAATGCGGGCCGCCGAGAATCGTCGTCGCGCCGTGTTGTTTTGCCGTGCGCGCATATTGCCACGCTTCGTTAATCAACGGCGTCGGCGAAGAAATGCCAATGACATCAAACGGCTCGCGCGTCAAACGCGCGTCGAGCGACTCGTCCTCGACCGCGCCATCGTAAATATCCGTTTCATAGCCCGCCGCGAGCAGCGCGCCCGCGAGATACCCCAAGCCATTATGAATGTGCGTGCGTGAATTCCATACGCGCGCTTCAGGAGAGACCAACAATATTTTCATGGTTAAATTCTATCCGATTGCATAGCCATTCGCAAAAGCCGCCGCCGCCATAATTTCGTCCGCCGTATCGTTTGCGCGGCGCCGCGCACAGACAAATGTCACGTCGCGCCAATGACATTTGTCTTTTTGTCCAAAACCCAGATAGAGGTATATTTAGACCACAGCGCGCGGTATAAATTACCGCGCCATGTGTTATATGCGCCGCGCAGACGCCTGCCCGCTTGCTGTTTGCGGCAACCTATATTCATTCTATGTTGAGGTAACGAAATGTCCAAAATGTCTGCGCGGAAACGCGCGCAAAAAAAATCCAATACCAGTCTGTGGATTATCGGCGGCGTCATTGCCGCCGCGGTTATCGTCTTGGGCTTGGTGCTGGTCAATCTCTCGGCGCCGCGCACGCCGCGCGTTCCCGCGCAAACGAGCTCGGGGCGCATTCTCGGCAGCGCCGACGCGCCCGTAACGATTGATATGTATTCCGACTTTCAATGTCCCGTGTGCCGCCGCGCCGATTTGATGATTCAACAGCTCGCGCCCAAATACGTTGACACCGGCAAAGCCAAAGTGATTTATCACAATTTCGCCTTTATCGGCCGCGAATCCACCCAAGCCGCGCTGGCGGCGGAATGTGCCAACGACCAGGGTAAATTCTGGGCGTACGCCACCCATCTCTTTGACAATCAGACCGGCGAAAATGTCGGCGCGTTTTCCGACGCAAATTTGAAACGGTTCGCGCAAGAATTGAATCTCGATACGACCGCGTTCAACGCCTGTTTCGACAGCGGCAAACACAACGCGCTGATTCAACAAGAACTAGAAGCCGCGCGCACGCTCGGCATCAAAGCGACGCCCTCGTTCTTTGTCAACGGTCAGTTTATCGAGGGCCTGTTGTCGCCGGACCAATTCTCGCAAACCATCGAATCGTACATTCCGAAACCATAATATGAAACTGTCACGACCTTTGGGCATTGTCCTTCTCGCCATCGCGGGGATTATCGTCTCGAGCTATCTGCTCACGGTCCATTGGGGTTGGTGGACGGCGGTCTGTCTCGGCGTCGGCAACTGCGAACTTGTGAACATGAGCGTCTATTCCGAGTTCTTGGGTTTGCCCGTCGCGTTGTGGGGCATTGGCGCCTACATCACCCTGTTGGCGTTGGGACTCGCCCTGCTGTGGAAAAAATTTAGTCCATGGGCGCAGCGCGGTTTATTCATCGTCTCGGCAATCGGCGTCGCGTTTTCGCTCTATCTCACCTACATCGAAGTTTTCGTCTTGCGCGAAGTGTGTCCGTGGTGCGTCCTTTCCGCCATCATTGTAACGTGCATCGCCGTTCTGAGCGCTTTGGAAATGCGCGCTGCCGAAGCCGAGCTCGCCGACGCTTGACCGCCAAGCAGGGGCAAGGGGAAACCTTTGCCCCTTTTTTTTCTCATGCTTCCATCTGACGCCTCAGCGCAGCGCGCCCAAACCGCGCCGCAAACCAAAATCGCAGAATCGTCCCCGGCGCCGCAATTTCAATTCAATCGGATTGAAGCCGCGCTCACCGCGCTCTGTTTTATTTTCATGGTCGCGGGCATCGCCGCCGAAAATCTCGGCGCGCCGACATGGCTGCATACCGGCTTGTTTCTCGTTTCATACTTGACCGGCGGCTATGTCGGCACGCGCACCGCGCTGGAAGCGCTGCGCGAAAAACGTCTCGACGTGAACGTGCTGATGATTGTGGCTGCCATCGGCGCGGCAAGCATCGGGTATTGGGCGGAAGGCGCGATGCTGTTGTTTTTATTTTCGCTGTCCAACACCTTGCAAGCGTTTGCGATGGAACGTTCGCGCAATGCGATTCGCGCGCTCATGAAGCTGCGTCCGAATGAGGCGCTGCGACGCGCGGCGGATGGTACGGAAAAAATTGTGCCGATTGAGGCGCTGCAAATCGGCGACATGATTTTGGTGAAACCGGGCGAGCGCATCGCGATGGACGGCCGCATCGAACACGGCGCGAGCGCGATTGACCAATCCGCCATCACGGGCGAATCCATGCCCGTCGAGCGCGCGCCCGGCGACGATGTATTTGCAGGCAGCGTGAACGGACAGGGCGCGTTAGAAATTCGCGTGACGCGTCTGGCGCAAGACACCACGCTCGCGCGCGTGATTGAATTGGTGGAACAGGCGCAGGGACGTAAAGCGCAAACGCAGCGTTTTCTCGACGAGTTTGAACCGAAATACGCGTTCGGCGTCATTGCCTTTTCTCTTTTGACGTTGGTCGTTTCCTATTTCGTTATGAACATGTCGTGGGATGCGTCATTCTATCGCGCCATGACGCTGCTCGTCGTCGCCTCGCCGTGCGCGTTGGTGATTTCGACGCCCGCGTCCATCTTGTCCGCGATTGCAAATGCGGCGCGCAATAGCATCCTGTTCAAAGGCGGTTCGTATCTGGAACAAGCGGCGTCCATCCAAAGTATCGCGCTCGATAAAACCGGCACGCTCACGCTCGGCAAACCGCGCGTGACCGATGTGGTCGTCGCCGCCGAAGCGTTGGGCGAAAAATGGTTTGACGCAGCATTTTTTGAACAGCTGAATCCGTCGGGACCCAGTACGCCCGAACGCTGTACGGCGGACGAATTGGTATTGTGGGCGGCGAGCGTCGAAAAACGTTCCGAGCATCCGCTCGGCGACGCGATTGTGGCTGAAGCGCAACAGCGCAATCTGACGCTGGCGCAAGTGGATGATTTGGTCGCCCTCTCGGGGCTAGGCGTCACCGGCACGGTGGACGGCGCGCTCATTCAAATCGGCAACAAGCGCATGATGGAAGCGGCAAATCAGGTGTGGCCCGAACCGCTGCGCCGTCGCGCGCGCGATTTGGAAAGCGAAGGCAAAACCGTCATTGGCATCAGCCGCAACAATCATCCCATCGGTTTCATTGCCGTCGCCGATACGCTGCGTCCGCAAGCGCGTCAGGCGCTGGACACTTTGCGCGCGCGCGGCATCCATCGCATCATCATGCTCACGGGCGATACGCGCCGCGTCGCGGAATCCATCGCGCGCCAAGTCGGCATTGATGAATTTTACGCCGACCTTTTGCCGCAGGACAAAGTGACGTTGGTGGAACGGTTCGCCAAACAAAACGCGACGGCGATGGTGGGCGACGGCGTGAACGACGCGCCCGCGTTGGCGGTCAGTCATTTGGGCGTGGCGATGGGCGCGATTGGCAGCGATGTCGCGTTGGAAACCGCCGACGTGGTATTGATGCGCGATGATTTGATGCGCCTGCCGTACTTGATTGATTTGGCGCGGCGCGCGCGGCGCATCGTGTGGCAAAATATCGCCTTTTCGTTGACGGTCATTGTCGTCTTGATTCTATCCGTTTTTGCCATCACCTTGCCGCTGCCGCTTGGCGTGGTCGGGCATGAAGGCAGTACGCTGCTTGTGGTGTTGAACGGTTTGCGCTTGTTACGCACGCATTAAGCTATCATCGAATTGTCGGGACATGTGTCCCTTCCAAAAGCGGCGAGAACGCAGTACGCTGGATGCGCGAGTCGGATGAAATTGTCTCTGGTCAAAGTTGGAGGGAGGAGACTATGCGCGTTATCATCAATCGAAACTTGTGCGGACATCCGCCGTTTGCCTGCGAAAAATGTTTCGGCGAATTTTTGCGTCACGGAGCGTATCCCGACCGCAGCTGCATTTTTGACGTCATTGACGATGGTTCGGAACAGGTGACCGCCGTCATTACGTCCGGCAACGTTACGCGTGAATTGGTTATCACCGACGAAATTCGCGAAGAGGTGATCTACGACGGTTATTTGAAATTCGCGGATTTTCCGCTGGAAGCGCTCGAGGTTCAGCCGCCGCACGGCGAGGACATTCGCCGCATCATCCGCGAGTACGAAGAACAAAAACGCAAGGCGGCGGATTAACGACGCGTCCGCGTTGTACCATAGAGCATAGCAGAGTTCTATGCTCTATTTTTTTGTCACGCGCGCGCGCAATGTATGATAAAATCACGCGCGACAAAAATAAATCGCGCCGCAACGTTGAGACGTTCGAGACCTCAACCTATCGGACGCGAACCCAGTACGCTTGACCGGAGCCAATATGTCCACCGCTGAATCAACGCGCATGGTATGGCGCAAAGAAATGACGTTTGACGCGACAACGACCACCGGACATCACATTACCATTGACGTGCCGCCGCCCAACGGCAACGATAACGGCCCCAAGCCCATCGAATTGCTGCTCACCGCTTTGGCGGGCTGCACCGCGATGGATGTCTTGAGCATCTTGCAAAAGAAACGCGAACCGCTGGAAGGCCTCGAAGTTTTGGTGAACGGAACGCGCCGCGCGGAACATCCCCGCATTTACACCGACATTGAAATCGTATATCAGGTGTGCGGCAATGTGAATCCTGAAGCCGTCGCGCGCGCGATTGAACTTTCAGAAACCAAGTATTGCGGCGTGAGCGCAATGTTGCGCCAGAGCGCCAAGCTCACGACTCGCTTTGAAATAACGGCGCCGCCGTCCGCGCCCGGTTCCAACTAGTACTCGACCAACATGAAATTGCATAGGACGCGCTCGCTAGCGCGGCGTTAGAGAACGCCGCGCTACGCATCCGTATCCTGCAATTTCATCTTGTTAAAGAACTGGGCGCCAGAATTCATCTCACAAGGGAGCGACTCATGTTTCAAAAAATTATCCTCGCCTATGACGGTTCGGAACACAGCCAACGCGCCGCGGCGGTGGCGCAAGAGCTCGCGCTCAAAGAGGATGCCGAAGTTCGCATTGTGTATGCGTTCAATCCCATCTCGAAAATTATCGGCAATCCGACGCTCGAAGAATTGATGCAGCGCGAAACCGCGCAAGGCAATGAAATCGCGGGCGCGGCGGCAAAACAGATGCGCGACGCGGGCCTCGACCCGCACGTCGAAGTTTTGGAAGGACCGCCCGCCGACGCGATTTTGCGCGTAGCCGAAGTGCGCGGTTCCGATTTGATTGTGATGGGTTCGCGCGGGCTGGGCAATACGCGCGCGCTGTTTCTCGGCAGCGTGAGTCACAAAGTTTTGCAAGCCGCGACGTGTCCCGTCCTCGTCGTGCGGTGACGCGTTCACAAACGCAATGAAAATGCCTTGCGTGATTTTCTCACGCAAGGCATTTTGTTATGCGCGCGCGTTACAGCGTCACCCAAGTCCCGGCGCGCCCGCTCGCCACAAGCGCTTCAATGACGCGCATATTATTCACGCCATCCTCCAGCGGCGTCGGCACGGGTAAATCCTTCAGAATCGCCAGCGACATTAAATCGCCTTGCACGGTATATTGGTCCGTCGTCGGCAAAACAATCTCTTCAAGTTTGCCTTTGGTTTCGTACCACATTTTGCACGGTTTGTTGGGCGGCGCGTTGAACGGAATTTCGATTTCGATGCGTCCGCGCGTGCCAAAGATATTTACGCGTTGATACGGCGCCAGCTGCGTCGAACACGTCCACGTCGCGGTACCGTCGCCAAAATCCATCATGCCCGAAGCGAGCCGGTCCGTTTTGAATTGCGGGTCGTACTCGACGATGCCGACCACACGCTGCGGTTCCTTGTCAAAAATAAAACGCGCCAACGAAATATTGTAACAGCCAATATCCATCAAGCCGCCGCCGCCAATCTCTGCCATATTGCGAACGTTCGCGGGGTCGTCGTTATAGTACGAAAAAAACGAATGAATCGTCCGCAGCGTTCCGATTTTGCCTTCCCCCACCAATTTTTTCGCGCGCACCCATTGCGGATGATGGCGATACATGAACGCTTCCATCACTTTTAATTTGGGATACCGTTTGGCGACATCCAACAAACTCTGCGCTTCGGCGGCGGTCAATGCCAATGGTTTTTCGCACAAGACATGCTTGCCCGCTTCCAGCGCTCGAATAGACCACGGCACGTGCAAATGATTCGGCAGCGGATTGTACACCGCGTCAATGTCCGGGTCCGCCAACAGTTCTTGGTACGAGCCATACGCTTTCGGGATGCCCAACGCATGGGCGGCTTGGCGCGCGCGCGTTAGCTCGCGCGATGCAATCGCGACGACCTCGCTGTACTTGCCGCGCTGCATCGCGGGCAATACTTTTTTTACTCCGATATTCGCAGTACTGATTTGACCCCAACGCACTTTGGACATGCTGCGACTCCATTTATCCTTGTTCCCCAAACTCGAATTCGACAAGGCAAGTATAGCGCAGCTCGAAATTTTCGGCGATAGCTCACTATCCTGTATAATTGGCGCGGCGCGCGCACGAGACGCGCTGCAATCCATTCGTCCGCGCCATAATTTGAACACAAGGATATTTGCCCGTGAAAACTGCCTGGGTCACCGGCGCCGGTAAAGGCATCGGCAAAGCGCTCGCGTGCGCCATCGCCGCGCGCGACATTCCCGTCGCTCTTTCCGCGCGCACCGCGTCGGACATCGAAAACGTCGCCCAAGAAATTCGCGCCGCGGGCGGCAAAGCGTTCCCCATCGTGTGCGACGTGACGCAGCCCGCCGCCATCGCCAACGCGGTGAATGAAATTCGCGCGCAGCTGGGCGACATTACCATTTTGGTCAACAATGCGGGCGTCGCCGGTTCGCACAAATTTTTGGGCCATGACGATGCGTTGTGGCACAAAATCCTGGACACAAATCTCAATTCCGTTTATTACGTCGCCAAAGCCGTCGCGCCGCTAATGGTCCAAGCCAAGTGGGGGCGCATCATCAATATCGCGTCCGTCTCTTCCAAAGTGGGCATGAAATACACCGTCGCATACACCGCCTCCAAACACGGCGTGCTTGGCCTCACGCGCGCGCTCGCGCTGGAATTGGTCGCGCACAATATCACCGTCAACGCCATCTGTCCCGCGTACGTGGATACGCCCATGACCGACGGAACGGTCGAGAACATGACGCAAAAAACAAAAATGTCCGAAGCGGACGCGCGCGCCTTTCTGGAAAAACTTTCGCCGCAAAATCGGCTCATCACGCCGGAAGAAATCGCGCACGTCGCGGTGATGCTGCTCGACGACGCGGCGCGCGGCATTACGGGACAGGCAATCAATGTGGACGGCGGAATGGTGATGTTTTGATTTTTGATTTTTGATTTTTGATTTTTGATTTTTGATTTTTGATTTTTGATTTTTGATTTTTGATTTTTGATTTTTGATTTTTGATTTTCCGTTTTGAGCTGCCCATCATGTCCACCCTCGATCTTTCTTTTGCGCGCGCCTTGGACGCGCAAGATACGCTGGCAAAATACCGCGACGAATTTGTCATTACGGATGACGCCTTGATTTATCTTGACGGCAATTCGCTGGGGCGTTTGCCGAAACGCACGCGCGCCATTTTGCATGACGCGCTCGAATATCAATGGGGCGAACGTCTGATTCGCAGTTGGGGCGAAGGATGGATGGACGCGTCGGCGCGCATCGGCGGAAAAATCGCGCAGCTGCTCGGCGCGCAAAGCGACGAAGTTATTGTGGCGGATTCCACCTCTGTCAATTTTTACAAACTCGTTATGGCGGCGCTTGACGCGCGGCCGGGGCGGCGCCAAATCGTCAGCGAAACGCTCAACTTTCCCTCCGATACGTACATTTTGCAAGGCATCGCGCGGCAGCGCGGCGCGGATTATTTCATCACTAACGTCGCGCCGTCAGACGACCTTGCGATTTCGACGCAAACGGTCATTGACGCGATAGACCCGACGCAATGCGCGCTCGTCACGCTGACGCACACCGCGTTCAAGAGCGGCGCGGTGTACGACATGCAAGCCATCACCGCCGCCGCGCAGCGCGCCGGCGCGCTCGTCCTGTGGGATTTGTCCCATTCTGTCGGTTCCATTCCCATTCATTTGAACGCTTGCAATGCGGATTTGGCGGTCGGCTGCACATACAAATATCTGAACGGCGGGCCGGGCGCGCCCGCGTTTTTGTATGTGCGGCGCGCTTTGCAAAATGAATTGCTGAATCCGATTCAAGGATGGTTCAGCCAGCAAAATCAATTCGTGATGGATTTTGAATACGCGCCCGCGGCTGGCATGGCGCGCTTTCTCGTCGGTTCGCCGCCGCTGCTCTCTATACTGGCGATTGAAGCGGGCGTGGATCTCGTCCTCGAAGCGGGCATCGAAAACCTGCGCGCGAAATCGCTCGCGCAATCCGAATACATGATTGCGTTGTACGACGCGTGGTTGAAACCGTTCGGCGTCGCATTAAATTCACCGCGCGACCCCGCGCAGCGCGGCTCGCATGTTTCATTCGGTCATCCCGACGGCTGGCGCGTTAACCGCGCGCTCATCGAGGACATGAACGTCATTCCCGATTTTCGCCCGCCCGACAATATCCGCTGCGGCATCACGCCGCTGTACACCACATTCACCGA
>JAJVIA010000062.1:0-22763 GCA_022072245.1 Anaerolineae bacterium | reverse complement strand
CAATTTCCAATTTCTCTAGGAGTATCCCATGTGCTATGATAGCTCCTCGCATCCTCCTACGCCGCCGGGCGAACGCGGCGGCGCGACGACGCAAGCTTTGGTTTTGACCGCCGCCGACGGCAACCAATTCAGCGCGTTCTTGGCGACGCCGACGCGCGAATTTTTCGCCCAAGTATTGATTTATCCCGACATTCGCGGACTGCATCAATTCTATCAAGACCTCGCCGCGCGCTTTGCCGAGATGGGCGTGCGCGCGCTGGCGCTCGATTATTTCGGACGCACCGCCGGCTTGACCGCGCGCAATGACGAGTTCGATTTCATGCCGCACGTACAACAAATGACGCTGCCGACGTTTTACGCGGACGTCCAAGCCGCGCTCGCCTATTTGCAAAAGGACAACGCCGCGCCAACTTTTATCGTCGGCTTTTGTCGCGGCGGCTCGCTTGCGCTATACACCGGTTCGCAAAATTTCCACCTCGCGGGGCTGATTCCATTTTATTCGGGACTCGCGCGCCAAATAACCGGCGCAGAGGGAACGCCGTTGGAAGAGGCGCGCAAAATTCATTTCCCGGTGCTGGGGCTTTATGGCGGCGACGACCCGGGAATTCCGCGCGAACAGGTGGAACAACTTGACGTGGAATTGGACAAGGCGGGCGTGGAACATGAATTGAAAATTTACGACGGCGCGCCGCACAGTTTCTTTGACCGCAAGTACGCGGAATATGCAAATGAATCGGCGGACGCATGGACGCGAGCGTTGACGTTTATACGCGCGCATGCAGCCGCCGTACAATAAATTTCGCAGCCGCCCAAGCAAAAAGCCCGACGAATCGGATACGGCGGAACGTAATTCGTTTGAACGAATTTACGCATTGTTGCAGCCGCCAAATTTTACCTGCGCGCGTCGCAGTCCATTTTGTCCAAGAGAAACGGAGGCGCCAAAAAAATATCTTTTTTTTTCCCCGCCGTCAACAGTTCGGTCAGCGCAACGGCGCTTTGAAAATGCTTCAAAGCGTCCTTGCCAACAAGCCGACGGACGCGGATACCCGAACGCATTATCCCATCGCACGTTATGCTCGCAACATCAAAGGTCTGCAAATTTACAAAAGCGCCGCGCAGATCCAAAAAATTGGAATTGCGCGCGCTATTTTGGAAAAGGACATGTAGCAGCTCGTAGGCGGAAAGGCGGATGCGCCGCCGCGGTCTGCTACCTGATACTTGCTACCACAATGGATTTCACCCTCACCGAAGAACATCTCAGCGCTCAAAACATGGTGCGCGAGTTTTGCAAAAAAGAAGTCGCGCCGATTATCAAAGAGGCGGACCGCAAGCAAGAAATGAATCCCAACATTTTGCCGCGCATGGCGGAACTCGGCATTCTCGGCATTTGCTTGCCGCAAAAATACGGCGGGCAAGGATTCGATTACATCACGCTCGGCCTCGTCTGCGAAGAACTCGAAGTGATGGACACGAGTTTGCGCGTCGTCATGTCCGTGCATATGGGTTTGAATTCGATGGCGATTTTGCAGTGGGGCAACGAGGAACAAAAACAAAAATTTCTCGTGCCGCAAGCGCAAGGCAAAAAATACGCCATGTTTGGTTTGACCGAGCCGGGCGTCGGCAGCGATGTCGCCAACATGGCATCCACCGCGAAACGCGACGGCGACCATTACATTCTCAACGGCGAAAAGATGTGGATTTCGCTCGCCTCCAAAGCGCATCACATTTTGTGGGTCGCGCGGACGAATCCCGAACGCCCCGACCCGCACGACCAACTTTCCGCGTTCCTCGTCGAGACGGATCGCCCCGGCATTACGCGCGGCGACATTCACGGCAAACTCGGCGTGCGCGCGGGTTCGACGGGTTGGGTCAATTGCAGCGACGTGCGCGTCCCCGTCGCCAATCGTTTGGGCGAAGAGGGCGAAGGTTTCAAAATCGCCATGTCATGTTTGGACAATGGACGTTACACCGTCGGCGCGGGCGCGGTCGGTCTGATTCGCGCGGCGTTGGAAGCGAGCGTGAGTTACGCCAACACGCGCAAAACGTTCGGGCGCGAAATCGGCAAGCATCAACTCGTGCAGCAAAAAATCGCGCGCATGGCGCGCGATTACGAGTACGGCAAATTGATGCTGCTCAAAGTCGGCTGGATGAAAAATCAGGGCATTCGCAACACCAAAGAAACCTCGCTGTTGAAATGGTTCGCCACCGACGCCTCTTTTGAAGCGGCGAACGAAGCGATTCAAATTCACGGCGCGTATGGATACAGCGACGAGTACGATGTGGAACGCTATTTGCGAAATTCGCGCGGCGCCATCATTTACGAAGGCACGAGCGAAATTCATCAAATCATGCAGGCGGGTTACGCGCTCGGCTATCGCGCCGACGGCGCGCTGCGCTGCGAATTGCCCAAGTACGACGCGGCGGAATGGCAGTCCTAAATTAAGCCCGCCGCGTCAAACCATCAAATTGTATGCCGCGTTTTGAACCGCTGCGCGCATTGACGAGCGTCGCAGCGTTGGCAGCGTTGGGAATGGCGCTGGGCTATGCGCGCGATGCGAGCTTGGCGGCGGTGTTTGGCGCGAGCGCGTTGACCGACGCGTTTTTTGTAGCGACAATCATTCCCGCCATCGTCGTAGCCGTCAGCGTGTCCGGCGCGCTCGTTCCCGCCACGCTGCCCGTTTTTGGCGCGCGCCTGGCTGACCGCGCGCAAGCGTGGCGCTTGGCGAACGCGCTCTTGACGTGGAGCGCGGCGCTTTTGACGCTTGCCGCCATCCTAGTTTTTTTCGCCGCGCATCGCTTGGTGACTTGGCTCGCGCCCGGCTTGAATGTCGAAACGCGCGCGCTCGCCATTACCCTGACGCAGCTCGGCGCGCCGTTGATCTTTTTGGCGGGCCTCTCGGCGCTCTTGGGCGCGTTTGCCAACGCGCTCGGCTCGTTTCGTCTGCCCGCGCTCGTAACCGTCTGGGTGAACGGCGCCGCGTTTCTCGCCATCCTTTTGTTGGGACCCCGCATCGGGATTGTCAGCGCGCTGCTCGGAATGTTGTGCGGCGCGGCGCTGCAATTGCTCATGCAAGGCGCTAGTTTGTATCAACAGGGTTGGCGTCCAAAGATAACGTTCGCGTGGCGTCACGCAGACGTGCGCGAGACGCTGCGGCTTTTTATTCCGCTCGCGGCGTTCGTCGCGCTCGCGCAAAGCGTGCCGATTGTGGAACGCATGTTGGGTTCCCTGTTTTCAAGCGGCGACCTTTCGCTGCTCGCCTATGCAAACAAATTGTTTCAAATTCCCGGCTTGGTCATATCGAGTTCGTTGGCAATCATTTTGTATCCGCGCCTGATTCGGGCGCACGCCGAACCCGCGCGCGCGCCGGAAGCGTGGAATGAAATACTGACGCGCGGCGTGCGCGCGAGTTTTTTCTTGACGCTGCCGCTTGCATTGTGGTTCTGGTTCAACGCGGCGGCGGTGACGCGTCTGCTTTTGGAACGCGGCGCTTTTTCGACGCGCGACGCGCAAACGACCGCCGCGCTGGCGCAGCTCTTGATGCTGGCTGTCGTCCCGGCGGGCATCTTGCTCGTCCTCACGCGCGGCTTGCACGCGCAGCGTAAAATGAATTTGGCGTTGGGCTTGGGCGCGCTGACGACGGCGTTGTACATTGCCGCCGCGTTTTTCGCGGCGCGCGCGTTTGGATTGCGCGGTTTGCCGCTTGCGTTCGTCGCGGCGCAAATTTTCGGCTGCGCGTTGTTTGCGCGGTTTGCGTTTCACGGTCGCGGCTGGCGCGCGGTGTGGGATCGTTCGTTCGGCGCGACGGCGGCGGCGGGCGTTTCGCTCGCGATAGTTTTATGGCTGACCGCGCCGTTCGTACAAAATTTTTACGGCTTGGTTTTATTGGGCGCGTTGGGCATATCGTTGGGCGGCGCCGCGCTGTTGTACTGCGGTCTCGCGGCGTGGTGGGGCAATCCCGAAGCGCGCCATTATTTTTCGAGCGGCCGCGCGCGCTTGAAAAATTTTCCGCATAAATTATTTTTCGCGCGCGCCGGCGATTGAGATGCAAACGAACGGACTGAATGAATTTTACGGCAGCGAAAAACAATTGCGCGCCTATCACGCGCGCTTTGTGGACTGGGCGCTCGCGGCGCCGCCCGCCTTGCCCATTCTCGACCTCGGCTGCGGTTCCGGCGTTTTTTTGGAATTGGCGCGCGCGCGCGGCGCGGCCGCGCGCGGCATAGAACGCGCGGCGGCAGAGGCGGACCGCGCGCGCGCCAAAGGATTGGATATCGTCCAAGCCGACGCGCTGCAATTTTTAGCCGCGCAAGACGCGGCGAGTTACGGCGCGGTGTACTGTTCGCATCTGCTTGAACATCTCGCGCCAACGGACGCGGAAATTTTATTGGAACGCTGCGCGCGCGTCCTCGCGCCGCAGGGACGATTGATTGTACTTTCGCCGAACCCCGTTTCGCTCGACGTCATTAGTGAAATTTTTTGGCTCGACCCGACGCACGTGCGGCCCTATCCGCGCCCGCTGTTGGAAAATATGCTGCGCCGCGCGGGGTTTGAAATTCTCGCGTCGGGCCACGACGACCCGCCCTTTCTGCCGCGCCGCACGCTGCCGCGCCGTTGGTTTTTGCGCGCGCTGTTGGGCAAACACTATGGCGCGATGAATACGTTTGTCGTGGGTCAAAAAAAATAAACGGACATACAAACCATGCGCATTGAATCAGTCGCCATTATCGGCGCGGGAACGATGGGCAACGGCATCGCGTATGCGACGGCGCTGGGCGGCTATCGCGTGACGCTGTACGATGTCGCGCCCGAATTTGTCCAGCGCGGCATCGAACGCATCCACCAAAATTTGGCGGAAGGCGTCGCGCGCAAAAAATTGGACGCGGCGGCGGCGGATGACGCCAAAGAACGGATACACGCGACCTGCGAACTCGCGGCTGCCGCGCAGTGCGACCTCATCATCGAAGCCGCGCCGGAACAGCTCGAGCTCAAACGTCAATTGTTTGGACAGCTCGACGCGCACGCGCCCGCGTCCGCTATTTTCGCCAGCAACACCTCATCGCTCAGCATTTCGGTCATGGCGAGCGCGACGCAGCGCGCGGACCGTTTTGTCGGCTTGCATTTTTTCAATCCCGCGCACTTGATGCCGCTCGTCGAAATTGTTCGCGGCGACGCGACGAGCGCCGAAACGGTGAACGCGGCGGCGGCTTTTGTCGCGCGTCTCAAAAAGACCGCCGTCCTGTGCAAGGACACGCCCGCGTTTATTGTGAATCGCGTGGCGCGTCCGTTTTACGGCGAAGCGCTGCGCTTGCTCGGCGAAGGCGCGGCGGACGCGGCGACGCTCGATGCGTTAATGGAAAGCATCGGTTTCAAAATGGGCCCGTTTCGTTTGATGGACCTCATCGGTCTCGACGTAAATTTCGCCGTAACGCAATCGGTGTACAACGCGTTCTTTCAAGACCCCAAATATCGCCCGCATCCGATTCAGCGCCAGATGGTCGAAAGCGGCTGGCTCGGTCGCAAAACTGGACGCGGCTTTTATTCGTACGAATAAAACCGCAAGCAGATTTATTTGTACGAATGAAGATCCTCCTCGTCGGCGTCAACGCTTTAAGCGAACCTCTCGCGGCAATGTGCGAACGCGGCGGACATGCCGTCGCGCGATGGGAAACGGAAAAATTTCTTGCCGCGCGCACAATCCCTCCGCACGAAATTTTTATCGAAGTCGAAACCACCGCGCTGGAAAAAAAACGCGCCGTATTGGAACGCGCCGCGGAGGACGCGCTGCTTTTCCTCTGCGCGTTGAACGCGAGCGTCACCGTCGCCGCAAGTTGGGTACAGAATCCGGCGCGCGTCGTCGGCTTTGGCGCGCTGCCGCCGCTTGCCGCAAACGGAACGATTGAACTCGCGCGCGGTTTGCAAACCGCCGAGCCAAGTTGGGAGCGCGCGCAAAATTTCTGGCGCGCGTTGGGCCAGAATGTTGTCGCGGTGGCGGACAGCGCGGGTTTGGCGCGCGCGCGGATTGTGTGCTGCATCATCAATGAAGCGTTCAGCGCGTTACAAGAAAAGATCGCGTCGGCGCACGACATTGACGTGGCGCTGAAACTCGGCGTAAATTATCCGCAAGGGCCCTTTGCATGGGGCGACTTGATTGGACTCGATACTGTGTTGGGCGTGATGGAAGGTTTGTACGCCGAATGGCGCGACGACCGGTATCGCCCCGCGCCCCTGCTGCGCCACTATGCGCTGGCGCGCCAAGTCCCCGTTCGTTCTTGATCAAGATAAAGGTGCGAGGCACGAGACCTTTCGGGTTTCCGAAAACCCGAAAGGTCTTGTACCCGCGCTCGCCTTTGCCAGCCCTGGCATCCCGTCCAACCCACTTGAAACAATCCTAGTCCTTTGGTATCATTCAAGAATTCCATTGACCTATTATTGCCATTAAAATTTTCGGTTCCGGCACAAGGAGAAAAATCTATGGGGGACAAACCGCGCATCGTCATTCTCGGCGGAGGTTTTGCGGGACTCGGCGCTGCGGCAAAATTAAAACACGCAGACGCCGAAATCACACTGCTTGACCAACACGACTATCACACCTTTCAACCGATGCTGTACCAAGTCGCTACCGCCGTAGTGGCAAATGAAGCCGTCGCGCATCCCCTGCGCGATGTTTCGGGCAAGCAATCCAATCTACGCATCCATCAGGCGCGCGTCACTGCAATTGATTTGGCAAACCGCCAAGTCCATTTAGCGGAAATGGAAGCGCTCGCGTATGATTACCTCATCATCGGCTTGGGCGCGACCGTAAATTTTTTTGGCGTCAAGGGCGCGGCAGAACACGCCTTTCCACTCTATACCCTGCCCGACGCGGTGCGCCTCAAAAAACACGTTCTCAAAAAATGGGAGGACGCGGATAAAAATCGCGCGCTGGCGGACGATGGCGCGTTGAATATCGTGGTCGTCGGCGGCGGGCCGACCGGCGTCGAAAGCGCGGGCGCGCTCATTGAATTGTATCGCGGAAATTTTGTAAAAGATTATCCCGACCTGCCCGCCCAAGCCGCGCAGGTGCTGTTGGTCGAAAACCGCCTCGAACTCTTGAGCATGTTCAAAAAAGATATTCAGGCGTACGCCAAAAAAGCGCTAACGCAGCGCGGCGTCACGCTCAAACTCGGCGAAGGCGTGGTCGAGGTCGAACCGACGCGCGTGCATCTCAAATCGGGCGAAAGCGTCAAAGCGCACACGCTGGTTTGGGGCGCCGGTTTGCAAGCGCATCCCGTCACCCAAACCTTGGGCATCGAATTACAAAAAGGGGGCCGCGTTCCTGTTGGTCTGGATTTAACGGTAGCGGGACATCCCGAAGTGTACGCCGTCGGCGATATTGCGTGGATTACGGATAACAACACGCACGAAATTCTGCCGCAACTCGGCGGCGTCGCGCTCCAATCCGGCGAACACGCGGGCGACAATATCATGCGCCAACTGCGCGGCAAAGCGACCGAACCTTTTGATTATTTCGACAAGGGCATCATGGCGACCATCGGACGC
Source organism: Anaerolineae bacterium (assembly GCA_022072245.1). Classification (GTDB taxonomy): domain Bacteria; phylum Chloroflexota; class Anaerolineae; order UBA4142; family SHND01; genus SHND01. The sequence continues at coordinate 15,223 of JAJVIA010000062.1, read as the reverse complement.
GGCGCGGCAGTGGCGCAGCTGCCGGGCGGCCAAACGATGAAAGGCAAGACCGCGCAGCTCGCCTGGGCGGGCGTACATATGGCATTGTTGACCGGCGGCGATAGTCGCGCCAAAACCGCGCTGGGCTGGGGCTGGACGACCGCTACGCGCAAACGCACCGAACGCATTTCTGTAGATACGGAAGAATAAATCCTGACGCTTGCGTAAAACGAGGGCCGTATGGATCCCGAATTTTTATCCCGCGCGCAATTCGCGCTGACCATCAGTTTTCATTTTATCTATCCGCCGATTTCGATGGGCTTGGGTCTGCTCATGGTCATCATGGGCTTGCAATATCTTCGCACCAAAGACCCGGTGTGGCGGCAAGCGTCTTTCTTTTGGGTCAAGGTGTACGGCTTGGTGTTTGCGATGGGCATTGCGACCGGCGTCGTGCAGGAATTCCAATTCGGCACCAATTGGGCGGATTATTCGCGTTACGTCGGCAACGTTTTCGGCAGTCTACTCGCGGCGGAAGGCGTCTTTGCCTTTTTTCTCGAAGGCGGTTTTCTCGGCTTGCTCTTGTTCGGCGGACATCGGCTCGGCCCGCGCATGTGGCTGCTCGCCACGTTTCTCGTCGTATTCGGCGCGCATTTTTCCGCGCTGTGGATTATCATGGCGAATTCGTGGATGCAAACGCCGCAGGGCTATGAACTCGCGCAGACTCAATGGGGAACGCAAGCGTTCATGACCGATTTTGTCGCAATTGTTCTTACGCCGTCTTTTTTGCCGCGCCTTTTACACACGCTGGTCGCGTCGTGGATGGTCGGCGCGTCGCTCGTGCTGAGCGTCAGCGCGTGGTATCTGTTGAAACACAAACATCAAGCCTTTGCGAAAAAATCTCTGGCGTTGGCGCTGTGGGTTTTCGCCGTATTGAGCGTACTGCAATTGTTTGTCTTTGGCGCGCAGATGGCGATTACGGTGACAAATTACCAACCGGTGAAACTGGCGGCGATGGAAGGCTTGTGGCAATCGCAAGCGTGCGCGCCGATGTATCTCGTCGGCTGGGTGAATGAAACCGCGCAGACGACAACGGGCCTCAGCATCCCTTGTCTGCTCAGCGTTCTCGCCTACATGAATCCGCAAGCGGTGGTGCAGGGCTTGACCACGTTCCCATCCGATACATGGGCGCCGGTGAATCTCACGTTTCAGGTGTACCACATCATGATTGATTTGGGATTTTTGTTTCCCCTGATCGGAGCCATCGGAATTTTCTTTTGGTGGTTCGGCCGCCAAGTCTATATCGTGCGGCCGCTGCTGTGGGTTTTTGTTTCGACCATCGTCTTGACTCAAGTGGCGACCATTTCCGGTTGGTGGACGGCTGAAATCGGTCGCCAGCCGTGGATTGTGTGGAATTTGTTACGCACGCAGGACGCGGTTTCGCCCCTCTTGCGCGGCGATCAAGTATTGCTTTCGCTCCTCATGTTCATTGTGTTGTACGCGCTGTTATTTGCGTTATTTATCTTTTTGCTCAATCAAAAAATCCAAGAGGGGCCCGAAGCGCTGACCGAGGAACACCTTCACGCCTCCTTGCCGGATACGTTCCGCGAAGTCTTTCGCCAAGCGCGCGCGTCGGGAGAATGAGGTCAAACATGTCGCTCAACGTCATTTGGTTCATCCTCTTTGTTATCATCATCTCCGGATATTTGATTCTCGACGGCTTTGACCTCGGCGTCGGCATTTTACACATGTTCGCCGCCAAAACGGATACCGAGCGCCGCATCTCGCTCAACAGCATCGGGCCCATCTGGGATGGCAACGAAGTCTGGCTCGTGGTCGGCGGCGGCGTCTTGTTCGCCGCGTTCCCGGTGGTGTACGCGGCGCTGTTTTCGGGCTTTTACGCGGCGATGATGTTGGTGTTGTTATTTTTGATTTTACGCACCGTCGCAATTGAATTTCGCAGCAAGCGCGACCAGCCGCGTTGGCGCAGTCTGTGGGATTTTATTTTTGCTCTCTCGTCCGCGCTGCTCGCGTTCTTGTATGGCGTCGCGTTCGGCAATGTCATTAGCGGCGTGCCGCTCAATCAGCAGGGCTATATCGCCATCAACAGCGTTTTGGATTTATTGCATCCATTCGCGCTCTGGATGGGCGTGACGACCGTCGCGCTTTTGGCGCTGCACGGCGCGCTGTATCTGAATCTCAAAACGACGGGCGCAATCCAAGCGCGCGTCCAAAAATGGACGCCCCTTTTGATGGGCGCGTTCGCCGTTTGCGCCGCGCTCGCGACGGTATGGATGTTTATAGATCAATTTCCGTCGGCGCTGGTGTATTTGCAAGGATGGACCTTGATTCTGCCCCTCCTCGCCGCGCTCGCGTTCGCGGGCATTTTTATTCTGGAACGCCGCGGCGTAGAATTTTGGGCATTCATTTGTTCCTCCGCGTTCGTCGCGTTCGCGTTGTTCACGCTCGGCGCCGGTTTATTTCCGAATCTGCTCCGGTCCACGATAAATCCGCAATACAATCTGACCATTTACAACGCGGCGTCGCAAGAAAATACGCTGACGGTGATGTTGATTATTGCGCTCATCGGGATGCCTTTTGTCCTGGCGTATTCCGCCGGCGTCTATTATATTTTTCGCGGCAAAGTGCATTTGTCGCCGCACAGCTATTGAATTTTAGAATTGGGCTGTCGGCGCGCGTCGCCCACAGCCCAATTCTAAAAACACGCAAGGAAGAAAAAAATGCAATTAGGTATGATTGGCTTGGGACGCATGGGCGCCAACATGACGCGGCGTTTGCTGCGCGGCGGTCACGCATGTGTGGTGTACGACCGCGATGCGAACGCGGTCCAAACTTTGGCGAACGAAGGCGCGGTGGGCGCGGCGACGTTGGACGAATTCATTGCCAAACTGCAAACGCCCAAAGCGCTCTGGTTGATGCTGCCCGCCGCGGCGGTAGATGCCGCGCTCCAAGAATTGAACGCCAAATTGAGCGCGGGCGACATTATCATTGACGGCGGCAATTCGTATTACATTGACGACATTCGTCGCGCGCACGCGCTGCGCGCGCGCGGCATCCGCTATCTGGATGTCGGCACCAGCGGCGGCGTGTGGGGTTTGGAGCGCGGGTATTGCATGATGATTGGCGGTCCCGCCGACGCGGCGCAATATCTCGACCCGATTTTCAAAACGCTCGCGCCCGGCCGCGGCAACCTCGAACGCACGCCCGGACGCGAAAAATTGGGCGGTACCGCCGAAGACGGTTATCTGCACTGCGGCGAAAACGGCGCGGGCCATTTCGTCAAAATGGTGCATAACGGCATCGAGTACGGCATCATGGCGGCGTACGCGGAAGGGCTGAACATTCTCAAACACGCCAACGTCGGCGCACAGACGCAAGGCATCAGCGCGGAACAAACGCCGCTGCGACATCCCGAAGATTACCAGTACAATCTCAATCTCGCGGACGTGACCGAAGTGTGGCGGCGCGGCAGCGTCATTGCGTCGTGGCTGCTCGACCTCACCGCGATTGCGCTCGCGCAAGACACGGAACTCGCGCAATTTGCCGGACGCGTATCCGATTCGGGCGAGGGGCGCTGGACGATTCGCGCGGCGATTGACGAAGGCGTTCCCACGCCCGTTTTGACGACGGCGTTGTACGAACGTTTTTCCTCGCGCGGCGATGCCGATTACGCCGACAAACTGCTTTCCGCGATGCGTTACCAATTCGGCGGACATCTCGAACTGCCGAGCAAATAAATTTTTCACACTCTCGAAATTAAAATGTCAGAATCCATTCTCACTCAAACGCCCGCATGGCAAGCGCTCGCCGCGCATTATCAACAAATCAAAAACGTTCCGCTGCGCGATATATTTGCCAACGACGCGACGCGCGGCGAACGCCTGACGGCGGAAGCGGCGGGCTTGTATCTCGACTATTCCAAACAGCGCGCGAACAATGAAACCATCCGCTTGCTGCTGCGTTTGGCGGACGAACGCGGCTTGCGCGCAAAAATTGACGCGATGTTTCGCGGCGATAAAATCAACGTCACGGAACAGCGCGCCGTTTTGCATGTGGCGCTGCGCGCGCCGCGCAGCGAAAAAATTTTTGTGGACGGCGTGGATGTTGTGCCGGAAGTGCACGCCGTTCTCGACAAAATGACCGCGTTCGCCGAACGCGTGCGCGCCGGCGCCTGGCGCGGTTACACCGGCAAACCGATTCGCAATGTCGTCAATATCGGCATCGGCGGCAGCGATTTGGGTCCCGTGATGGCGTATGAGGCGTTGAAACATTACAGCGCGCGCGCCATGACCTTTCGTTTCGTCTCGAATGTGGACGGCACGGATTTCGCCGAAGCGACGCGCGACCTCGACGCGGCGGAAACGCTCTTTATCATTTCGTCCAAAACGTTCACGACGCTCGAAACCATGACGAACGCGCACACCGCGCGCGCGTGGTTTCTCGCGCAAGCGCAAGACGAAAAAGCGATCGCCAAACATTTTGTCGCGGTTTCGACCAACGCAACCCAAGTGGAAAATTTCGGCATTGACACGGCGAACATGTTTGGTTTTTGGGATTGGGTCGGCGGACGTTATTCTATGGATTCCGCGATTGGGCTTTCGACGATGCTCGCCGTCGGTCCCGAAAATTTTCGCGCGCTGCTCGCGGGTTTCCGCGCGATGGACGAACATTTCCGCGCCGCGCCATTCGAGAGCAATCTGCCCGTGTTGATGGGCTTGTTCGGCGTTTGGTACAATAATTTTTTTGACGCCCAGACCGTGGCGGTCTTGCCGTACGACCAATATCTCAAACGCTTTCCCGCGTATCTTCAGCAATTGACGATGGAGTCGAACGGCAAACATGTGACGCTCGACGGCGCATACATCACAAATTATCAGACCGGGCCGATTTATTGGGGCGAACCGGGGACGAATGGGCAACATTCGTTTTATCAATTGATTCATCAAGGCACAAAATTGATTCCGTGCGATTTCATCGGTTTTGCCAACCCGCTCAATCCGCTTGGCGCGCATCACGATATTTTAATGTCCAACATTTTCGCCCAAGCCGAAGCGCTGGCGTTCGGCAAAACGGTCGCGCAGGTCCAAGCCGAAGGCACGCCCGCCTGGCTCGTGCCGCATCGCACATTCGAGGGCAATCGGCCCAGCAATGTCATTCTCGCGGACAAACTCTCGCCCGAAACGCTCGGCGCGCTCGTCGCGCTGTACGAACATGCCGTATTCACGCAAGGCGCGGTGTGGGACATTGATTCATTCGACCAGTGGGGCGTCGAGTTGGGCAAAGTGTTGGCGAAAAAAATTATTCCCGAATTAGAGAGCGTCGCCGCGCCGGATTTGAAACACGACAGTTCCACCAACGCGCTCATTACGCGTTATCGCCGTCTGCGCGGGCGCGCCTAGCGCAATTTTTTTTGTGCGCGAGAACCAAAAAAAATTCGAGAAACGCTTTGCTCATGGCCAATTCAGCGCCGGGCGCCAACCCGATTCAACTCGTTCTAGCCGACGTGGACGGCACCCTCGTCACGCACGATAAAGTATTGACGCCGCGCGCCCGCGCCGCCGTAGCAAAATTGCGCGCGGCGCAAATCCAATTCGCCATTACGAGCGGCCGCCCGCCGCGCGGCGTGCGTATGCTCAACGACGCGCTGCATCTCACTACGCCGATTGCGGGTTTCAACGGCGGCGTCATTGTGAATCCGGATTACAGCGTCCTCGCCGCGCATTACTTGGCGGCTGACCTTGCGCGCGCGGCAATCGAAAAAATTCGCGCGCAGAACCTCGACGTATGGCTGTACACGGATACGGATTGGTTCGTCGCCGACCCCCACGCGCCGCACGTTGCGCGCGAACAGTGGACGGTCAAGTTCCCGCCCACTGTCACGAACGATTTTGACGCGGCGCTCGAACGCGCCGTCAAGATCGTCGGCGTCGGCGATGATTACGCATTAGTCGAACGCGCGGAAAAAGTTTTACAGCAATGGGGCGGCGACCGCATTTCCGCCGAACGTTCGCAACCATACTATCTCGACGTAACGCATCCGCTTGCGACCAAAGGATATGTCGTGACGCTGCTTGCCGACATGCTCAAAATTCCAACGGCGCGCATCGCCACCATCGGCGACATGCCCAACGATATTCTCATGTTTGAAAAAAGCGGCATGAGCATCGCCATGGGCAACGCGAGCCCGCTGGTGCAGCAAGCGGCGACATTCGTCACTTTCTCATGCGACGATGACGGCTTTGCGAACGCGATGGAGAAATTCATATTGCACGCGGAATAAACATGCCCCAATTACACATTTTTCAGGACAACCCAAGTTTTGTGCGCGGCGCGGCGGATTTTATTGACGCCCACGCCGCGCAAGCCATTGCCGCGCGCGGCTGCTTTACGCTCGCGCTGGCGGGCGGCGGTACGCCCAAACCGATTTATGCGCGTCTGGCGACGGCGGAATATCGGACGCGCACGGACTGGACGCGCGCGCAAATTTTTTTTGGCGATGAGCGCTGTGTGCCGCCGGACGACGCGCGGAGCAATTATCGCATGGCGCGCGAAGCGTGGTTCGGCCCGGCGGCGCTGCCCGCCGCAACGATTCATCGGCTGCGCGGCGAGGACGACCCCGCGCGCGCGGCGTTGGCGTACGAACAAGAACTCGCGCAACTGTTTCGCACGCAAACGTTTCCGGCGTTCGATTTGATTTTGTTGGGCATGGGCGATAACGGACACACCGCGTCGCTCTTTCCCGGCACGGCGGCGCTGCGCGCGACGACGCGCTGGGTCGTGCCGCAATATGTCGAGGTCATGCAAACGTGGCGCGTCACTTTTACCGCGCCGTTAATCAACGCCGCGCGCAGCGTCGCGTTCTTGGTGGAAGGCGCGCCCAAAGCGCAAATGGTGTGGAACGTCCTGCGCGGCATATATCAGCCCGACGTTTTGCCCGCGCAAATGATTCAGCCGCTGAACGGCGAACTGCATTGGCTCGTGGATGCGGCGGCGGCGGAAAAAATTCGTTGAGCAAATTGTATGTCACAAGCCCTTGCCTCCCCTGACCCGCAACTTGAATACAAACAAGCCGCCGCCGAACGCGCCATAGATTTCATTCAATCCGGCATGAAAGTCGGCCTCGGCACGGGCAGCACCGCGCTGTTTGCCACGCGGCGCCTCGGCGAATTGCTGCAAACGGGACAATTGCGCGACATTCGCGCGTTCGCCACTTCCAAAGCGACCGATGCCGAAGCGCGGCGGCTCGGCATTGCGATGCTGTCGGACGATTTGTCGGAAACGTTGGATGTGACGATTGACGGCGCGGACGAAGTGGACCCGCAGTTGAATCTCATCAAGGGCGGCGGCGGCGCGCTGCTGCGCGAAAAAATTGTGGCGCAAGCGAGCGCGCGCGAAATCATTGTCGTGGACGCGAGCAAACTCTCGCCGCGTCTCGGCACGCGTTTTCCCGTCCCCGTCGAGGTACTGCCATTCGCTTGGCGTTCGCAAGCGCATTTTCTCGAAACGCTCGGCGCGCGCTATACGCTCCGCCAGACGCGCGACGGCGCGCAGTTTATCACCGATTCGGGCAACCTAATTTTGGATTGCGATTTTGGGCCCATCGCAGACGCGCAAAAATTGGCGGATGCGCTGGCGGCGCGCGCGGGAATTGTGGAACACGGTTTATTCATCGGACTCGCTACCGCTTTGATTGTAGCGGGCGCAGATGGGATTCGGTACCAAACAAAATGAAGCAAACCAAATCGGCGAGCGCCGAACAAACACGGCTCGACGACGCGAACGCGGGGCGCGCGCGGTGGCGCGCTTGGGGGCCGTATGTCAGCGAACGCGCGTGGGGTACCGTGCGCGAAGATTATTCCGCGAACGGCGACGCGTGGAATTATTTTCCACACGACCACGCGCGTTCGCGCGCGTATCGGTGGAGCGAAGACGGTCTCGCGGGTTTTTGCGACGAACAGCAGCGCATCTGTTTCGCGCTCGCGCTGTGGAACGGACGCGACCCCATCTTGAAAGAGCGCGCGTTCGGTTTGACGGGCGCCGAAGGCAATCATGGCGAAGATGTCAAAGAGTATTATTATTATCTCGATGCGACGCCGACCCATTCGTACATGAAATATCTGTACAAATATCCGCACGCGGAATATCCGTACGCGCAATTGATTGCCGAAAACAAGCGCCGCAGCAAATTGGAACCCGAATACGAATTGATTGATACCGGCATTTTTGACGAGTCGCGCTACTTTGACGTGTTTGTCGAATACGCCAAAGCGTCGCCCGAAGACATTCTCATTCAAATCACCGCGCACAATCGCGGACCCGATGCGGCGCGACTTGATATTTTGCCGACGCTTTGGTTTCGCAATATGTGGTCGTGGGACGCTGAGAACGAAAAACCAGAACTCGTTCTCAGCAATCGAGTAACGCCTTTCGTCGAGCTGCATCATACGGATTTGGGAACGCGCTACTTTTATTTCAAAGACACGTTAGGCACGCCCGATGTTCTCTTTACCGAAAATGATACGAATACCGAGCGCTTGTACGGTCAACCCAACGCGTCGCCATACGTCAAAGACGCGTTTCACAATTACATTGTTCGCGGACAAAAAGATGTCGTGAATCCCGCGCAACGCGGCACCAAAGCCGCGCCGCATTATTCACTCGAAATCGGCGGCGGGGAATCGGCGCGCATTCGTCTGCGCTTGACCAACGCCAAACTCGCCGAACCGTTCGGCGCGGAATTCGATGCCGTATTCAATGCGCGAAAAAGTGAGGCGGATGAATTTTACGCGACGGTGATTCCCGCCACGCTGACCGACGATGAAAAGCTGGTGATGCGGCAAGCGTTGGCGGGCATGTTGTGGTCGAAACAGTATTATCATTACAACGTGCGCCGCTGGCTGGAGGGCGACCCGACTCAACCGCCGCCGCCCGCGTCGCGTTGGCATGGACGCAATAGCGGCTGGCAGCATTTGTACAACGCCGATGTCATCTCCATGCCCGACAAATGGGAGTTTCCTTGGTACGCGTCGTGGGACCTCGCTTTTCACTGCGTCGCGTTGGCGTTGGTGGATTTGCAGTTTGCCAAAGACCAGCTCTTTCTCGTGCTGCGCGAATGGTACACGAGTCCGACGGGACAGATTCCCGCGTACGAATGGGATTTCAATGACGTGAATCCGCCGGTACACGCGTGGGCGGCGCAGCGCATTTTTGAATACGAATATCTCAAGACGGGCAAAGGCGACCGCGCGTGGTTAGAAAAAGTTTTTCAACAACTCCTTCTCAATTTCACCTGGTGGGTCAATCGCAAGGACGCCGAAGCGAACAACCTTTTTCAAGGCGGCTTTTTGGGTTTGGACAATATCGGCTTGTTTGACCGCAACATGAAAATGCCGGATGGTTTTGTGCTGGAACAATCCGACGGCACCAGTTGGATGGCAATGTTTTGCGTCCGCATGTTGGCGCTCGCGTTGGGCCTCGCGCGTGAAAATCCGGTCTATCAACACATGGCGACCAAATTTGTTGACCACGCCCTATTGATTGCCGGCGCCATGAACAACGAGACCGCCGCGAGTTTGTGGAGCGAACAAGACGGTTTCTTTTACGACCATCTCCGCCGCCCGGACGGCAGTCACATTCAAATCCCGACGCGCACGATGGTGGGTTTGATTCCGCTCTTTGCCGTGTTGGCGGCGCCCGTCAATCTATTCGCAAACTTTCCCGAATTCCTCGAACGCTTGCAATGGTTTGGCAAACACCGCCCCGATTTGGCAGACAAGGTAACGGTTCGTTCTCCCGCGCAGAGCGACGCCGCGTCGCAGCGCCATGCAATGATTTCAATCGTGCATCCCGAACAATTGCGCCGTTTGCTCGCGTACATGCTCGACGAAAACGAATTTCTTTCGCCGTATGGCTTGCGCGCGGTTTCCAAAATTTACAAACACCCGCTCGTCGTTGACGTACAGGGGTATCATTGGGAATTGGATTACGCGCCCGGCGAATCCACCACCAATTTGTTTGGCGGCAATTCCAATTGGCGCGGGCCCATTTGGATGCCGCTCAACTATCTCATTATCGAAAGTCTCGAAGTGTATCAACGCCATTTTGGCGACACGTTCAAGGTGGAATGTCCGACCGGTTCGGGTAAACTGATGACGCTGGGCGAGGTTGCGGATGAATTGTCGCAGCGCCTCGCGCGCATTTTTACGCGCGATGAAAATGGACGCCGCGCCGTATTTGGCGCTTATGAAATCATGCAAACCGACCCGCACTGGCGCGACTGTATTTTGTTTCACGAATATTTTCACGGCGACAACGGTTCGGGGCGCGGCGCGAGTCATCAAACCGGTTGGAGCGGTTTGATTGCCAAAGTGTTGCAGCAAATCGGCGACGCGCGCGCCGGCGCGATTGACGTGAACGCAATGCTTCAAGAAATTTACAGGTCCGTTTAGAATCACGAGAGGAACAAGCAAAACCATGAAAGACCTACAACCATCCGACGCGTTGGTGTTTTTCGGCGCGACCGGCGACCTCGCCCATAAAAAAATTTTTCCCGCGCTCATGGCGCTGTTAAAAGAGGGCAAACTTGATTTGCCCGTCGTCGGCGTCGCCAAATCCGATTGGACGCGCGACCAACTCATCGAACGCGCGCGCGATAGTTTAAAGGTGTACGGCGGCGGCGTGGACGACAATGATTTTGCCGCGCTCGTACAGCGGCTCGATTATGTGGACGGCGATTATCAAGACGCGGCGACGTTTGCGCAAATCAAACAAAAACTCGGCGCCGCGCAAGCGCCAACGCATTATCTGGCGATTCCGCCGGTGTTGTTTGGTATGGTGGTGCAGCAGCTCGGACGCGCGGGTTTGGCAAAAAACGGACGCGTCATTGTCGAAAAACCGTTCGGGCACGACCGCGCGTCGGCGGAAAAACTGAATGCGAGCGTCCTCCAGGTGTTTCCCGAAAGCGCCATTTTTCGCATTGACCACTTTCTCGGCAAAGAGGCGGTCGAAAATATCATGTCGTTTCGCTTTACCAACACGTTTCTCGAACCGATTTGGAATCGTCAATACGTGGATAACGTCGTGATTACGATGGCGGAAGATTTTGGCGTACAGGGGCGCGGCAAATTTTATGACGCCACTGGCGCGATTCGCGACGTCATCGAAAATCATTTGTTCCAAGTGGCGGCGCTCTTGGCGATGGAACCGCCCGCCACGCTCGAAGCCGTTTCGATTCACGACGAACAAACCAAAGTGTTTCGTGAAATGGCGCCGCTCAAACCCGAAAACGTCGTGCGCGGTCAATTCACCGGCTATCGCGCCGAGCCGGGCGTCAAACCGGATTCGCAAGTGGAAACGTACGCGGCAGTGCGTTTTGAAATCAATTCGTGGCGCTGGCAGGGCGTCCCGTGGGTGATTCGCGCGGGCAAGTCCTTACCGGTCACGCTCAACGAAGTGTACGTGACGTTGAAACGTCCGCCCTTTGTGCGTATGGCGCCGAGCGCGAATTTTGTACGCTTTCGTCTCGGGCCCGAAATTTCCATCACGATTGGCGCGCAAGCCAAACGACCGGGCAAAGGCGCCGGCGTCATGCCCGTCGAACTCAATCTGGTCGAGCATGGCGGCAACGACGAATTGGACGCGTACGCGCGCTTGTTGGGCGACGCGATGGAGGGCGACCACATGCTCTTTGTGCGCGGCGATACCGTAGATTTACAATGGGCGGTGGTGGAACCTATTCTGGGGAATGTAACCCCGGTGTACGAATACGCTCCCGGCTCGTGGGGACCGCCCCAAGCCGACCGTCTCGTCGCCGATTTGGGCGGCTGGCGCAACCCGCAATAAAATTACGCCATGTCCGTCGAACGACGCATTTTGCAAGAGAACCGACCGGCGCGCACGCGATTGTATGGCGCGGTCGGTTTTTCATTTGGCGCGACCGCGTTATGGCTCGCCATCGCGGCGCTGTTGAGCGCGACGGTGGATCGCGTTTTTTTGCAACAGCAAACTTTGGCGGAAACGCTGCCGCTGCTCGGCGCCATGCTGCTGCTCATGTTCCTGCGCGCGGGGTTGATGTGGGCAAGCGAAATCCTCGCGCAGTTATCGGCGAATCGCGTCAAGCGAACGCTGCGCGCGCGCGTGACGGAAAAATTGTTCGCGCTCGGGCCGCTCTATACGCGCGACGAACGCGCCGGCGAATTGGTCCATACGGCGACGGCGGGCGTGGAAACCCTCGACGAATACATTTCGCAATTTCAACCCGCGCGCTGGCTCGCCGCGCTGACGCCCGCCTTGGTCTTGAGCGTCATTCTCATCCTCGACCCGTGGACGCTCCCGATTTTGCTTTTTACCGGTCCGATTCTGTTGGCGCTGCTCGCGCTCATTGGCAAACGCACGCGCGACGTGGCCGCGCAACGCTTTCAAGAAATGGCATGGATGAGCGCCTTTTTTTTGGACATGCTGCAAGGCATCGCCACATTAAAATTATTTGGGCGCAGCCGCGAACAAGCCGCGACAATCGAAACCATCAGCCGCCAATACGGCAATACGACGATGCAAGTTCTCGGTACCGCGTTTCAAACTTCGCTCGTCTTGGAATGGGGCGCGACGGCGGCAACCGCGCTCGTGGCGATTGAAGTGAGCGTGCGCTTGATGGGCGGATTCTTGCCCTTGGACCGCGCGCTCACCGTCTTGCTGCTCACGCCCGAATTTTTTCTACCCCTGCGTCAATTGGCGTTAAAGTATCACGCCGGCGCCACAGGCAAAGCCGCCGCCGAACGCATCTATGCAATTCTCGATACGCCGCACGCGCCGTCGTCCGTTCGCTTCAAACCATCCGTTCACTTCCCGCGCCGCGCGCCGTGCGATATTTTTTTTGACGACGTGTACGTCGCGTACGACAATGGCGCGCGGCCCGCGTTGAACGGTTTGACGCTCGAAATCAAAGCGGGGCAAACCGTCGCGCTCGTCGGCGCAACCGGCGCGGGCAAAACCACCGTCGCCAATTTGTTACTGCGTTTTGTCGAACCCACGCGCGGAAAAATCCGCGTCGACGCCATCGAACTGAATGAAATCGAACCGTCGGCTTGGCGCGCTCGGGTGAGCTGGGCGCCGCAGCATCCGTACCTGTTCGCCGGAACGGCGCTAGAGAATTTGCGGTTTGCCAAACCGACGGCGACGGAACAAGAAATTTTCGACGCCGCGCGCGCCGCGCACGCGCACGAATTTATTATGCAGCTGCCGCGCGGCTATGACACGCCACTGGGCGAACGCGGCGCGCGCTTGAGCGGCGGACAGAGCCAACGCCTCGCCCTCGCGCGCGCTTTGCTCAAAGATGCGCCCATTCTGATTTTTGACGAAGGCGCTTCGTATCTCGACGCCGAAAGCGAAAAACACATTCGCGCCGCGCTTGCCGCGTTGAAACAACGCCGCACCGTATTGGTTATCGCGCACCGGCTCGCGTTGGCGCACGATGCGGATGTAATTGCGGTGATGCAAAATGGACGCGTGGTCGAAGGGGGTCCCCCGGACGCGTTGGCGGCGCGCGGCGCAATGTATGCGGCATTGCGCGCGGCGTATGCGGGAGGCGCCGCGTGAATTCTCTCACGCGTCTCATTCAATTGGCGCTGCCGTTCAAATGGTGGCTCGCGCTCGCCGTACTTTTAAGCTTTGCCACACTCGGCGCCAGCGTCGGACTGATGGCAATGTCCGCGTATCTGATTTCCAAAGCCGCGCTCGCGGTCGGTTTCGCGGACCTCGCGGTAGCCGTCACCGCCGTCCGCGCGTTTGCCATTGCGCGCGCCGCGCTGCGGTACGCCGAACGCTATCTCACGCATCGGATTACGTTTCAGATTCTCACGCGGCTGCGCGTTTGGTTCTATACCGCTATCGAACCGCGCGCCCCCGCGCGGCTACAAACGCTTCACAGCGGCGACGTCTTGACGCGCATCGGCGCTGACATTGAAACGCTGGAAAATTTTTATATTCGCGTTCTCGTGCCGCCGTTCGCCGCCATCCTCGTCACCGCGGGCGCGTGCGCGCTCATTGGCGCGTTCGATGCGACGCTTGCCTTGACGCTCGCGCTCTTTGCGCTTTTGGTCGGCGTCGTTTTGCCCCTCGTCACACAGCGCGCCAGTCGCGCGCCAGCCGAGGACCTGATTGCGACGCGCGCGCAATGGAACGCGCGCTTGACGGATCAAATTCAAGGCCTCGCCGACGCGCTGGCATTTTCTCAAGCGCAAAATTTCTCGCAACAAACCGACGCGCTGGGCAAACAAATGGACGACGCGCAGCTGCGGCTCGCGCATTGGCGCGGCTTGAGTAACGCCTTGGCGGCGTTGTTGACCGGCTTGGCGGGTTTGGCCATTTTGGCGCTCGCCATTCCCCTCGTAACGCAAGGCGCGATGCAAGGCGTTTTTCTCGCGCTCTTGCCGCTCGCGGCGATGGCGAGTTTTGAAGCCACGCAGCCCTTGAGCGCGGCGTTTCAACAACTCGAAACCAGTCAAGCCGCCGCGCGGCGTCTGTTTGAATTGATTGACGCGCCCCCTGCCTCGCCCGACCCGGCGCAACCCCTCGCCCCGCCCGCGCACTTCGACATTGAATTGCGCCACGTCGCTTTGACGTACACGCCGGACGCCGCGCGCGCGCTCGACGACGTGAGTTTGTATATTCCGCATGGCGAACGTTTGATTTTGCGCGGCGCGAGCGGCGCGGGCAAATCTACGCTCGTGAACGTTCTCGCGCGTTTTTGGGATGCCGACTCGGGCGAAATACGCATCGGCGGCAATGACATCCGCGCATATCGCGCCGACGCGGTGCGGCAGTGGTTGGGCGTCGCCGCCCAACAGCCCTATTTGTTCAACGGCACGCTGCGCGACAATTTGCTCGTGGCTAAAGGCGACGCCGCCGACGCCGAAATCTTGGCGGCGTGCGACACTGCGCAATTGACAGAATTTATCGCCGCGCTGCCCGACGGCTTGGATACGCGCGTCGGCGAGAACGGCATGAAGTTGAGCGGCGGCGAACGGCAGCGCGTGGCGCTGGCGCGCGTCTTGCTGAAAAACGCGCCGATTGTAATTTTAGACGAAGCCACCGCGAATCTCGACGCGCACACCGAACAAAAATTGTGGCGCGCGCTCGAACCGTTTTTACAAACGCGGACGGCGCTCATCATTTCACATCGTCCGGTTCCGTTCAGCGCGCGCGCGCAAACCCTCATTTTGGAAAACGG
>JAJVIA010000011.1:27834-55916 GCA_022072245.1 Anaerolineae bacterium | reverse complement strand
AGCCCCTCAATCGTTGAGATTGCCCACGTACCCAAAGATAAATCGGTCAAATTGCTTTCTTTATAAGCCAGCCAAAGTTGAGGGATATTTGCGATCAAAACACTGATGGACAGAACTATGCCCAGTCCGATTTTACCA
Organism: Anaerolineae bacterium; assembly: GCA_022072245.1. GTDB lineage: Bacteria > Chloroflexota > Anaerolineae > UBA4142 > SHND01 > SHND01. The sequence continues at coordinate 55,778 of JAJVIA010000011.1, read as the reverse complement.
AAAATAACTCCAGCCAGAAGTAGAACGGCGAACCAAAGGGGAGTAACTTTGAGCTCCTTGATTTGGCGACCAAAGCGCAAGGCAAACAACGTAATCAAGGCAAAGATGAAACCCGTTAAACCACTGGCAAGACTAAAGTAGAATTGGTTAGTCAAAACCCCATAGACAACCCAGCCAAAACTGCAGACGGCGCTTGTTGCGGCAGTATCTACGGAAACGCCAAAGGCCTCCTTGGCGCGCAATAGTTTGAGGAGTTGTGGCATTGCGCGAACCAATCCAAGGATTGTTCCAAACGTGCCGAGGATAAAAGTTATTTCCATTCTTTACATCTTGATACAATAATAATCGAATTTCATCTTTAGACTTGGCGGGCTAACGCTTGGGTTCAGGCGCGGGGCGGGAAAGTAAAGCACGCTCGAACTACGTGGGGCCCGCCCCGTCGCCTGCAACCCGGTGTTGGGCGGGTGGATGGTTTGGCATGCGTGACCCCTAAAGAACAGCGACGTATTCGGCGAAAGCGTGAGACTTTGGAACCGGCAACTTGTCTTCACGTAATCCGCGTACGTGCAGTTCAATGGCTTCGTGCATGTTCCGCGTAACTTGTTCGCGCGTTTTGCCCGTCGCCACACAGCCCGGCAAATCGGGGGAATAGGCCGAGAAGTTACTTTGCGCTTTTTCGATGACAATGAGAAAACGATACATGGTTACTCCTTCCCTTTTTTCTTTTTTGGCCTTGCGATTTGGGCCTGCTTGAAAACACTATTCAACGTTCCGGGGGCTAAATCGTCCGTGGGATGACCGGCAATCGTCACCCGACCCGACTTTGTGGCGTGTTTGTACTGCCGATGACTCCCTTTGGTCGTGACCAAATACCAGCCGTCCGATTCGATCAATTTGATCACATCCCGAATTTTCATCGTCGCTCACTCCGGTGGATAACCTACCTAGCCGCCACACGATTTTAGCATACGCGCCGAAAACAATGGAACAACGTATGGCGTGTGCGAACTCAACAGTGAGCGTGCTGATCAATACAACTGCGATGCGCCCGCCCAACTATGGATTATACGGCATCTTGCTGTATAGTCCGCCTTGACGGCAGGATATACGGCATCATGCCATATAATTCCTTATATGCGGCAAGTATAATCCCTCTCGCCCGCCTGTCAAGCAATTTTTTGCTAGCATCCCAAAATGGCGGAGAACCCCATGTCCCAACCGCCCAAACTCTTGGACCAAGTGCGCGAGCAGCGTACAAGAAAAAACCTACGCGCATCATGCGGCAGGTTGTCGGAATTTTTTGTGAATAACGGTTTGCGTTGCCTGCGTGTGGGCGGACGTGGATTCTGTTTGAGCGCAGGAAAAACGCCCGCGCGCTATACGAATTTAGCGAGTAGAACGATTGAGGCGCTGAACTGCATCGCGCGTTACTGCGGGCGCGTAACGCGAGTAAAAAATACCGGCACAGCTGCATCTTAATCAAAGTGTACAACGCCGACGCCTTTCCAAATTTGGTATGCGTCGTTAATTCTTTTGACATGCCCGGCATAAAGGTCATCCGGCAATTTGTTTTCATCGAACCAACCGCATTCAAGCGTCTCGTGAGAGTGGGAAGGCATTTCGGCTTGCTCTGTTATTGGCTCGCATAAAAAAGTAAATTTGTAGATATGTTGATTTCGGCTCTTGTCCCAAAAGCGCGAATCATAAATTCCTGATAATGCCTTGGCGACGCAGCGGATGCCGGTTTCTTCAAAAGTTTCACGCACAACCGCTTCGGCTGGAGATTCGCCGACTTGCATTTGGCCGCCCGGCATAACCCAAAGTTGATTATCTGAACGGCGCATGAGCAATATCTGGCCCGCTTTATTTATTACGGCAGCGGTTCCGGCAACGACCGGAGACATTCGAGTAAAGATCGTTTCTTGCAGCGGCGTTAGAGCTTCGATGGGTTGCGCGGTTGCAAACGCAAGCATTTCCATTGCGAGCCGCTGAAGCTCTTGGTACCGCGTTTTATCGTAGATATTTTCCGAATAATTCAAACCCGTCGCCGAAAGGTCGCGGATTTTGTCTGCCCAAAGCGCGATTTTTTCAGAAGGGGAAAGGTCGTTTGGTTTTGACATGGCGTTGGCGTTACTTTTGAAGGATGGGTAATTAGTTTCCATCTCGCAAAAACAATCGAGCGTCCTCATTCCGCCGCCGCGAGCAAGCGCTCGATGCCCGGATAATTTTCGCGCGTAATGACGTACTTGGCGGTGTAGACGCCCCACTTGGCGCCTCTACAGAATGTTTCCAGCAGCGGCTCGCGCGCGACGACGCGTCGTCCGCCGAGCGCGTCAACGCCGCGCGCAAACAGCGGGTCCGGCACGCAGCCCGCCGTCGGTCCGACGATGGCGAAATGATGCGCGTTGCGACAGGCAAAGAGAACGTCGTCCAACGTATCGTTGAGGATAATCGAACAGGTGCTGACGACTTTTTCGCAGGATGCCAACGCGGCGGGGTCGAGCGTAACGCGATAATGCGTTTCGTCGCGCACGAGTTCATGATTGAGTTCTAGGACCGTGAGCCGCGCGCCGGCGCTTTCGATAGATGGCAGCAGCGGCATGAATAATCCAATCATACCAATATGTTCGCCGCGCTGTGGGTCGAGCGCGCCCAGCGGGTCGCCGCTCGCGGCGGGACTCCAGCGCGCGCGCGTAAACAATTGTTGCGACAGCGCATTGAGCGTGGCAAAACCGAGCGCGCGGGCAGCCGGGTCGCCATCCGCAAATTCTTGGATGAGCGCGAGCGCCTCCAGCCCGGCGATGCCGCGCGCGCCATACCGTTCGCGCAGCATCGCTTCAGTCCCCGCGAGTTGAATATAACTAAAGCCGATCGAACCGTCCTCCAATTCGAGCGCGCAGAATTCCGATTCTTGCATACCGCTTGGCGGCGGCAGATGCAAGGCGCGCACGCGCGGCGAACCGAGCCGTCGCGCAATGCGCGCGGCGAGTTCGACATATAGTTCAGTGATTGATTGCGTCATTTTTTCCGGGTTTGGTTTGAAATTAGCTTGGCGTAAAGCCGAGCGCGTGAAAATATCCCAATGGACTAATGCTTTGGACGAGCGACGCGCCAACCTTTGGCTCTTTTCTAGAGTGGGCAAAAGCGTACACGTTAGAGGGGCTGGAAAAAGAAATTACCTGTCCAACTTTGTGTATGACCGCTCGAGGGGAGGGAACATTCTCTATGAATCAGGTTCAAAAATTTTACGCCGCGTTGCAGTGTCCCAAGCGCTTGATTATGCTTTTGGCGGCGGATGACGCCGATAGTCGCTGCGGACTTGGCTTTGCGCGGTGATTTCGAGAACGCCGGCTAAGCGTTAGAGCTTTGTAACGCTCTGCTTGGCGCCATCTATATAGCATCCTTGCGCGATACCATTGAAAACGAGATGCGGGCGAAGTTTCACGTTCCCATCAGCGCTCCAACTCGAAAAGATTCCTGTAGTTTCAAAAAACCCGTCGGTATTTGTTCCGTACGCGTCCATAGTCAAAAAATACGGTTCGTATGTCCCGGTTGCTTTATGTATCTGATGGCCTAGCCCCTCGTGAAAGAAATGAGCCGTACTCGCATCCATCGAAACGGCAACAATGTCGCTTGCAAAAGTAATGCTTCCAAGGATGGTCTTGTTGATGTTGTTGATGAGAAAGAGGGTTGTGGGGCGAGGCGAATGGGTCTGATCAACCTTTGCCGCGATCGTACTCTGCGCATCGCGCAGCAGCAGGATTCCCTTCGTTCCGTCTGGCAAGGTGTAGGCGAGGTCGCTTGGCAGAGCAGACATGGCGTATGTTCCGTCGCAAAATGTGGGAATCTGGACACTTTTGGTTTCTACGCGTATAAAAATTGCATAGATAAAAATAAAGAGCGCCAAGACGACTCCGAAAACGATGCCCGTTGCGGCAAGCGCCGATCGTATTTTGCGCTCTGGCGCGCTTGAGATTGCAATGATGCCTGCGAGCAGTGGCCCGCCGATCAAGGCAAAGAAGGCAAACGCGTAAAAGGTCCAAGCGGGTTCTTGCAAGAGTACGATGTATATAAAGCCGACGATGCTACTGGTCAAGAGACCAAAAAAGCAGCCAAGTTTTGTCGGCGTCAGTCTGTTGAGGTTCAGCATAAAGCAAATGCTCCCCTGCGCGCCTGATTAGACGGTATTTTGGCTTTTACAAATCTTTTGGCCACGGCGCGCCAGTTTCCAGCGCTGTGGCATATTCCGCAAGTCGCTCATCCGCATGTCCGCGAATTTCGCTCAAGAAAGGGAAATCTTTGGGTGTGACCGTAAGCTTTGCCAATGGTTGAACTGGCTCGAAACTTGCAACCTGGGCGAAATGGACTTGGTAAGGTCCAAATGGCATCGGCGGCTGAGTGATGAATGTGTCGCGAGGCAAGAGATATACGCTGCCGGTTCGCCAGGGCTTGTTCGGCAGAGCCGACTGACTGACAGAGAACACATAGTATGGACCTTGCAACGCGCCAGCTGCATCGGCAAGACTCACGCAAGCGTTCGTGATTGAATTTACACGCTCACGATCCACGACTGCAAAGAACATTGCCCACAAGCCATCCGAAGCCGCATAAATAGCTTTTTGATTGCCAAATTCGTTGAGGTCATTGGCTTGGCGCGGCTCAAACAGAGCGATATTGGGATTACCCGAACCGTGCATGGCGATATTGTGATGATCGGCGAGATAGCAGAGGAATTGCCACTTTGGGTAGGGCAACGTGTATTGGATGGTGGGACACTCGCCGCTTCTGAGATTTGTATTGAGCAATTCGTCAAACACATTCCGAGTTGCTTCGTCAAAGGGCACGCTTGGACGTGTTAGCCAATAATCCGGTAGCAGCATATCTGTACCTCCATTGTTCATACCGCCTAACGGTTTGCGTTACCTGCGTGTGGGCGGGCGTGGATTCGGCTTGAGGGCAGGATTCCGCCGAGGCGTAGATTCTACTTCTAAACCGCGCAGAATCCCCCGCGTCTGGTGCGCGCTTTGTTAGCCCGTTTTATTGCGCATGACTCGCTGGCTTTTTACATGGCAACCGAATGTGGATGAATGGAATTTAATACCTTCCTTTCATCCTGCTGAGCAAAATATAAATCCCAACGTAACTGTAAATTCATCCAAAAGTCAGGCGACATATTAAAGAATTTTGCCAAACGCAGAGCCGTACTTGGAGTAATGCCCCTGCGACCATTCACAATTTCATTAATGCGCTGGTAAGGAACATGAATATTATCCGCCAAATCTTTCTGGCTGATTCCCATAGGGTCTAAAAACTCTTCCAAAAGCATTTTGCCAGGATGAGTAGGTATGCGGTTGGTAGGAACGCGAACCATAATATTAACTCCTGCTTTCCGGCTAGTGATAATCTGCGATTTCAACTTGGTCGGGACCCAAATTCGTCCACACGAAACAAATGCGGTATTGGTCGTTGATACGGATACTATATTGACCTTTTCTATCACCCGATAAGGCCTCAAGTTTATTGTTTGGCGGAATTCTCAACTCGTGCAAGGCGGTGACAGAATCTAATTGGTCTAATTTTCTAGCGGCGACTTTCCATATTGAAGAAGGGCATAATTTTCTTGCCGCTTTGGTATTTTCGCCGTTGAAAATATCTTCTGTTCCCGTATCTTTGAACGACTTTATCATGCCGCGATGATAGCATGAATATCATGCTATTTCAATCCTCAATATTTTACAAGGGACGGGCTAATGGCTTGCGTTACCTGCGTGTGGGCGGGCGTGGACAATGCTTGAGAGCAGGAAAAACTCAAAGCGAGAAAATGCTCGAAACTGCCGCAGAATCCCACACTGCCTGCCCAGAGCCTGTCGAAGGGTCAGGTGCACGCTTTGTTCGGCGGTTTTTCATTGATGGATAATTTTGAACGTTCGATTAACGTAACTGCGAAGCGTAACATCATCTATTGGTTCAGTATTGTGATTTTGTTTATGATGATATTTTGACGAATATTCGCTGATTTTCTCTGTTTCGTCAATGATACCTTTCATTGCAAATAGGCGGCTGTCGCTGGTGGAAGCCCTAACTTTTCTTATAAAATCGTTTAACCATTCTTTTGCACTAAAATCCAAAGGATATTTCATTCTAAAATATCCTTCTAATGCGGGTCGAATACAACGTGCTACCGAGCGCATTTGCTCACTTTCAAGATCTCCGTTTTCCATATATTCATATAGTTCACGGTAGTTAACGATGTAATCCGTATCAGTTTCTTTTTCGATATTCCATGCTTCTATATGACTCGAATTTCCCGTTCGCTTAATGCATAGTGTGGCGGCGTTTGAGCGTTCAAATTTACCCCACAATTCACGGAGAAAATAAGGGTCATGCGATAAAACTATTACCTGCTTTGTCGCTTTTGATACAGATTCAATTTGCTCAATGGTATAGTTTTTTCGGTATCGGTCAAGGCTATTTACTGGGTCATCAAAAACAACGATTTTTTCGTGCAGTTTTGTGTCGTGGTCTAATTTTGCAAGAAATAATGCAAAAGCAAGCGTGTTTTTATCACCGTCGCTTAATGTGTTTTTAAATACTGGCTTGTCAATATCTTGACCGCCCAATTCTATGTAATTTCCGTTTATACCAATTGAAAAACTTGAACTTGCTTTTCCGCCTTTAAAATTAGGCTTGGTTTCGTGAATACGAAAACTAACGCCAATCTGTTCAAGATGGTAATTTATTCGAGATTGATATTTTGAAAAAGTTAAATTCGTTTCCGTCTCCAGAATTTTTCGCTCGCTCTTTTTTTCTTTTTCTAACTTCTCTTTTTCCTTTAATAAAGCCTGATATTTATCACATTCAGATTTTCCAGTCGCAGAATATCTTATGATTTGGTTTTGTAGTTTAACGATTTCGGCTTTTAAGACCTGCTCATCGGTTTGGGCTACCTTTTTCTTTAATTCCGTAATTTGTTTGTTTGCTTCATTCAGCACGAAATTGTAGCCGTTGACCATCGCTAGTAATTCTTCATATTGTTTGAGAGATTGCAACTCCCCAAGTTCTATGCTTTCAAGAGGGGCTTGTAATTTTTTGTCAAAATAATTGGCTAGTTCATTTTTTATGTTATCCCATGCTCGTTGCAAGAAATCGGTGTCAATCTCTGGGGTTTTACCAAATTGAAGAAAATCTTTCCAGAACTCAAATGAAGTATTGTTAGTGAAAATATCTTTTTGAGTATTTCGTAGCATGGCTTCCGATAAAACAGAATCATATTTCGCTTTGGCTTCTCCAATATCTTTTTTCAGCAATATATATGTTTGATTAAAGTAATCACGGAATGCGCCAATAACATCAATAGAATGAAGGCTTTGACCGCAAAATGGGCATGTCTCATCGCAAATATGTTCAACGCCCTGTCTTATCCAATTTTCTCCATCTGGAATAGCGTGTTTCTGCAAGTGTTCCAGTGTTCGCTTCTCGGCGGTGGTGGAAACGGTTTCAAGTGTCTGAGAAAGTTTGGCTTTAATAATCTCAATTTCAATTTGAGGCAAAGTAATAAGATTGAAGGACGACCGTTTTTTGATTTCCGCTGACTCACTATAATCTCGAAGTTCTTTTTCTTTCTTATCTAATTTGCTTTGAGCGTTTGGGTCATCAGGTAAATCAACGAAAACTGTCAAGTCCATCCCACCTTTAATAAGATTTTTCACATCAGATTCTTGAACTCGAATTTGAGGGTTTAAGTCGTTGATTTTTTGGGTTAGTTCATCAATCTTTTTTGCTCGCTCTACACTTTCTTCACCTACGACAAATAAATATAACTTTCTTTGATGTTCAAGGTCAACATAATCCCCTGAAAATACATTTTCGTTTACGAAAATCGAGTCGAAAATTTCGATATTCTTGACAGACTTATCCCATTCCGATGATTTTGATGAATTGAATTTAACTGTTCCATCGTCGGTCAAAATAGAGACAACAATGCTCTCTGTGTCAGGAACACCTAAAGAACGCCGCCCTAAAATATATTCAGTTTTGTTTGTGCCTAATGAGCGTAGTATAGCCGAAAGAGTTGTTTTGCCTTTTCCGTTTTCGCCATATATTAGTGCCATTTTGGAGAACTCAACCTGACCATGAGGTCGAAGGTCAACAAAATTTCCGATGTTCTTGATTGAGATTATTTTTTTTAGCATATTACTTTTCCCGAATTTTTATGGCACTAGAACTTGAAGGCAACCGCCGAACTATGAGTTATGCGGTATCATGCCGTATGATTACTTGTATGCGCCAAGTATAATCCCTCATGTTCACTTGTCAAGGAATTTTCCCGAAACTGCAACGCGCCCCGCTTGCCGTTCGTTCCCCTCTCGATTAAACTAGCGCGCGATGCAACTCGAAAAACTCGTACGCGCAATTCAGTCGCTAGTCGCTAGTCAACAGTCGCCAGTCCCAAGTCTTGAAATCACGCGCGTTACTGACAAATCAAAGAACGTGATCCCCGGCGCATTATTCATCGCGTACCCCGGCGTCAACATAGACGGCGCGCAATTCATCCCCGACGCGATTGAACGCGGCGCGGTTGCCATCGTCACCCAATCGCCAATCGCCGAAATCACCCAATCACCCAATCACCCAATTATCCAAGTTACCAACGCCCGTTCCGCGCTCGCCCACCTCTCCGCCGCGTTCCACAATTTTCCATCGCGCAATCTCCGCGTCATTGGCGTTACCGGCACGGATGGCAAAACGACGACCAGCACGCTCATCGAAAATATCTTGCTCGCGGCAGGGCATACCGTCGGCACAATCACCACCGTCGGCGCGCGTATCGGCGGGCAAGAAATGGATACCGGGTTTCACACCACCACGCCCGACGCGCCCGCCATTCAAAATTATCTCGCGCAAATGGTGGGGCAGGGGACCGAGTACGCGGTGATTGAATCCACTTCGCACGGTCTCGCCCAACATCGTCTCGACGCGATAGATTTCGACATTGCCGTCGTCACCAATATCACGCACGAACATTTGGATCTGCACGGCAGTTGGGAAAATTACCGCGACGCCAAAGCGCTGTTGTTTCGCGCGTTAATGACCAGCAACAAAAAACCGCGCACGAACAAAGTCGCCGTCTTGAACGCGGACGACAATGCGCGCGGCGTCTTGGATTTTCTGCGCGCGATTCCGTCTGATGAAAAAATTATCTATACAATTCGAAATTCGAAATTCGAAATTCAAAATTCGGAAATTTTGATTTCTGCGCGCGACATTTCCCACACCCCCGACGGTTTGCGTTTTACGCTTGCATCTCCTTTTGGCGAATTGTTTATCGAATCCCCGTTCATTGGACGTTACAACGTTTCCAACATTCTCGCCGCAATCGGCGCGGCGCTTGGGCGCAGAATTCCGTTCGACGCCATCGCGCAAGGCGTGAAAATGACGCGCGGCATTAGCGGGCGGATGGAGCGCATCGAAAACGCGCGCGGCTTGAACGTGATTGTAGATTTCGCGCACACGCCCTACGCGTTAGAAAACGCGTTGAAAACCGCGCGCGAATTGACGAATGAAAATGGACGCGTGATTGCCGTTTTCGGTTGTGCGGGTTTGCGCGATGTGCAAAAACGCGCGTGGATGGGCGAAATTTCGGGAACCTACGCCGATATTACCGTAGTCACCGCCGAAGACCCGCGCACCGAATCGCTCGCGCAAATCAATTCCCAAATCGCCGATGGGTTACACAAGGCAAATCGAACGCAAAACAAAGATTATTTCATCATTGACGACCGCGCCGCCGCGATAAATTTCGCCATCAACAACCTCGCCGCGCCCAACGATGTCGTCATCCTCTGCGGCAAAGGTCACGAGCGTTCAATGTGTTTTGGCGTCACCGAATATCCGTGGAGCGACCAAGACGCGGCGCGGCGCGCGTTGGCTCAAGGAATCTAGCTCGAGTACAATACGCGCATGACCATCGTCCTCTCACACGTTCAAATTGCGCCATTGCTGCAAGCGTATCGCGCGGGGCAGACGCACGGCGAAACTTCGACGGATTTGGGCTTGTCCCACACAACGGTTCAACTCGCGGCGGAAGGAATTTTATTCGAGACCGCGCGCCTCTCGTGGCTCCAAGCCGAAAAAATTGCGCGCGACGAAAATTCTTGTTTTATTTTGGACGCGGCGGAAATTCAAAAAATCAAAACCTTTTCCGAATTGACGCAGCGCGCGTATTCTTTGTATCCCACCGCGTCCGCGCCCACGCTGCTCGTCGCCGGTTTTCCGATGCACCGCATCCAACACAGCGACCCTTATCAAGATACGCTCGCCAAAATTAAAACGCTGGCGCCGGTGACGGGCAACGTTTTGGACACTGCCACCGGTCTCGGTTACACCGCCATCGAATTGGCGAAAACGGCGCGGTACGTCGTCACCATCGAACTCGACCCGGCGGCGCAAGAAATGTGCCGCGCAAATCCTTGGTCGCGCGCCTTGTTCGATAATCCCAAAATCGAACAGCGCATCGGCGACAGTTTTGAACTCGTGCGAACGTTTCCCCCCAATATGTTCGACGCGATTTTGCACGACCCGCCCACCATGGCGCTCGCAGGCGAATTGTATTCCCTCGAATTTTATCAAGCGTTGCGCCAAACGCTGCGCACCAACGGCAAATTATTTCATTATATCGGCGACCCCATGAGCAAATTTGGCGCCAACACAACGCGCGGCGTAATGGAACGCCTCAAGTACGCGGGTTTCAAACGCTTCAAACCCGCCCCGCAAGCATTTGGCGTCACAGCGTACAAATAACGCAACTGTCAAAAACTCCCCTCTCCTGTTGGGAGAGGGGCTGGGGGTGAGGGGTGGAAGCGAAGGATTATTCTTACTCAACCCGCGTGAACCCCAATCCCCACCACCAATAAAAAAACTCCCCTCTCCCAACGGGAGAGGGGTTGGGGGTGAGGGGTGGAAGCGAAGGATTATTCTTACTCAACCCGCGTGAACCCCATTCCCCACCACCAATAAAAAAACTCCCCTCTCCCAACGGGAGAGGGGCTGGGGGTGAGGGGTGGAAGCGAAGGATTATTCTTACTCAACCCGCGTGAACCCCATTCCCCACCACCAATAAAAAAACTCCCCTCTCCCAACGAGAGAGGGGCTGGGGGTGAGGGGTGGAAGCGAAGGATTATTCTTGCTCAACCCGCATGAACCCCATTTCCCACCACCAATAAAAAAACTCCCCTCTCCCGTTGGAAGGCACAAATACTGCTCCTGCTGTCACCAAGAGGTCCCCACCAACAATAAAAAACCCCCCTCTCCCGTTGGGAGAGGGGTTGGGGGTGAGGGGCGTTGTGGGGCTTTGTGGCGCCGAGAGGTGAGGGGCAGGCGAGCAAGATTATCTCCCACCCAAACCCACATTCTAGCGAATTTCGATTTCCAAGATTTCAGACGGCGCGCCGTCCGCGTCCGTGACGCCGTACAAAATTATTTCCGCGCCCGCGAATTGTTTCAGCGCGAGCCCTTCGATTTTGACCGGCGCGATTTTATCCTGCCATTCGACGGGAACGACCCACGCGATGCGCCACGTTGGTTCGCGCGTGAGCAAGCCGATAAAACTGCCGAGCGTTGCGCCGTCGTCAATTTCATTGTCCGTGTCTTCGACGGTGGCGGCAAACAAGATTTGCGAATCGTTCACCGACGTTGCCGCCGCGAAACCCGCCTTGCGCTTTTGCAAACTCGGCATCGAAAAACGCGTCACGCGCGGCGACGGCGCGGCGCGCGTCGGTTGTTCCAGATACGCCATGAACGACGCGCGGTCAAACGCCGCCAGCGCGTTATGGTCTGCGATATTGCCGCGTTGAAACAAAAAAATTTCGTCCGTCGTCGCGGCGGCGGCTTCCAGATTCAACTTTTGGGCGCCGACCAGTTGCGGCTGTTTTCGTAAAAGATTGTACAGCGCGGTCAGCGCAATTTGCGTCGTGACGCGTGGCTGCGCCGCATCCGTTACATCCACCCGAAAACCAAAATCGCGTGTGGGCGTTTGACTGCCCGAACCGAACAAGAGCAATTCGCGTCGTCCGCGCCAGACGACGGTCGTCATGGCTTCCAAATCCAATTTGACCGCTTTGGGCGTTCGCGCGTTGTCGTGCGTGGCGGCGGGCGTGAGCGGAATCGCGCCGACGTTTTGAAACGCGTCGTCGAGACGATACAGCGCGGGCGCGTCGTCGCCGATAATGTACCAAAAATCTCCGACGCGCTCTAATGCCGAAGCGGACAGCGCGCCGTCGAGCGTTTGGCGTTTTTGAATTTGCGCGCGCATTTTTATTTTCATGTGACGCCGTACCGTGCGCTGGATTTCAAAAATTTCGATTCGCGTTCCAAGCGGCGCGGTCAAGCAAAATGCCAGCGGCGTTATTGATACAAAGTGATTACGTCGCGCAGCACGGCGGCGGCGGTCGGATACGGATTTTCCTCTTTGATGCGCGCGAAAATTTGTCCGTTAATATCGCTCTCGTACAACACGCCCATATAACCGCCGGGCACCAGCGTCAACGGATGCGTCGCGTCCAATCGTTCCGGGCGCACCGTAAATTTCCACGTCCCCAAATCGCGCGTCGCGCGCGCCACCAATTTAATCGTCTGACCGTTCGCTTTGGCTTCGGCAATGTGTTCGGGCGTCACGCCGCGAATGCCTTCGACGCGCACGTCGCTTAATTTCGTCGGACGATGCAAACACGCATTGGCGACAATGACCAATTTGTTTGCCGCGTCCCAGCCGTCCACGTCGAGGGTCGGGTCGGCTTCGGCGATGCCCAACTCTTGCATGTGTTTGAGCGCCGCGTCGAACGATTCGCCCTCCGTCATGGCTTGGAGAATGTGATTTGTCGTGCCATTCACGATGCCTTCGAATTTGGTAATATCGCTCGCGCCCAAATCGCGGCGGCCCAAATTGACGACGGGCAAGCCGCCCGCCACCGCCGCGCTGTGCAAAAGTTTTACGCCGTTTTGTTTTGCCAGCGCCGACAATTCCTGATACGCCAAAACCAGCGGGCCCTTGTTGGCGGTGACAACGTGCATTTTGCGACTCAACGCGGCGCGCATGGTCGAAAGCCCCGGCTCGCCGTCTTTGAGATTCGTCAACGTATTTTCGACCAGCACATCCGCTTCCGCGCCGCGCACCATTTCGAGCATATTGCGTTCGCCGCGGCCGTGCGTGGGATACGCTGCCATGCCTTTGCCGTTCGCTTTGAGTTCGAGGATGGTGGGAATGTCCAGCGCCCTGAAATAATCCGCTCCGCCGGTGGTGTCGCCCGCAGCCGTGACGATGAGGTCAAGGTTGAAACGATTTTTGATCAAATCGTGTTTGCGCTGGACGAGTTCGAGAAAGCGCCGCCCCACATTGCCCAGCCCGATAACGGCGAGACGTATTTGCATATTGCACCTCTTATGGAATGAATAAAAATAAAACCTGATTTCTGAATTGCGTTCCAATTCAAAAATCAGGTTTCGACGGCGGACGCTTGGCGCGTTATCCGCCGAATAATTTTTGCCACGGCGATTTGGCGGCTTCGGCGCGCATCAGATTTTCCAGCCGCATCATGCGCTGCTCCACCGTCAAGCGATATTCCTGGTCGCGCTTTTTTATTTCCGCCAGCTCTTGTTCCAATTTTTGCATGCGTTCGCGCAGTTTGGCGTTTTCTTCTTTGAGATTGAAATTGTCTTGAATGATGACGCCGAGCAGATTGCGATTGACCTGCAAACTGTTTTGCACCGTTTGCTGATTTTCAATCATGACGCGCAGCGTGTCGGTGAGGACGCCAAAACCCTGCTGCGCGTTGGGGACCGTCAGCGCGCTGTGCGCGCCATTGCCATTGTTTGCCGCGCCATAACCGTCGGCGCGCAATTCTTCGGCAGTCTCTTCAAACGTCAAACCCGAGGCGAGATGGTCTTTGATGCGTTTTAGCACAAAGACATCGTCGTCCGAAAATTGACGCGCCGTTTCGCTCAACGGCCCAGCCGGCGAGAGAAACGGCGAAAAATCGCGCGTCCAATTCTTTAAGGTTTGCGCCGAGATGCCCAGTTCGGTTGCCATCTCGACGTTCGTTCGCATTACGGTTTCAGACATTAAAGTGTACCGCTTGACAAGTATCCGCGCGCCCGCGCGAATTGCAACGAATCGGAGGTTTGATACTTGCCTTACTTGTCTTCGTCCACCACGCGGTATGAACCGTCCACGTACTCGTCGCTGGTAAATTCGGGCCCGCCGCCGAGCGCGCGCCGATGTTCAGCCACCACATCGGGCGGACAAAGATTGATGAAAAGTTTTGTGCCAAAGAACAGCACCGCTAAATCGTCCACCATGCCAAAGAACAACAAGAATCCTTCGGGCAGGAGGTCAATCGGCGATAGCAAATAGACCGCCACCAGCGGTATGACTAGTTTGGGCAGCGCAGAGACGCGCGGGTCGAGCAATAAACGCCAAACCAATTGCAGCGAGCGCCAAATTTCAAAAAAGACGCTTGGGTCGCTCTTTTTCGTGGTCGTCGCGGAATGACCGGTGGAATCTGCCATAAGTTCACCCTCTCTCTATGCTTGTGCTTGGACAATTCCAAACAGCTCTTTACGTGTAGAATCTACGTCCCTTTGTTCAAGTGGGTTACATGTTGACAGGTGTCGCCATTCTACCATCGGCAATGGATTTTTCCAAACATTTAGCTGTTCCCGCTTTGCGTCCGAGCTATTGCCGGGTCAAGCCATAAATGATTTGAATTATGATCCACAAGCCCGCCGCGCCAATCAAACAATCAATGCTGTAACGCATCAGGCGAAATTTACGCGCGGCGATTTTTGAAGTGTTGTGCACTTCGGTCAAGAGGGCCTGGCGCAATTCGTCCGTCGCCTGCAAATTGAAACTTGCGACAAAATGTTTCGGCTCCATCCGCGCGATGCGCCCGAAAAAAAAGAGCGTGCCGTCCGCCTGGGGCGCGCGCAGCGCGGGCCGCGTAGCAATCAACGCTGACAGCGTCGAGGCCAAGAGCAAACCGAAAATAATCAGAATCGTCAGCGCGTTGAGCCGTTCGAACCACGCGGCGTTCGGCGTGAACAGCGCAAGCAGCGCGCCGCGGCTGATGAGCAGCAGCGCGGTGGCAAACACGCTGTCGGCGGCAATGACCAGCCCCGCCTTGGTGTCGGCGCGCGTGATTTGCGCTTCGACGACGTTGAATAAATACGCGGCGGTCTCGAACTCGGCGCGTTCGGCTTGTTCCGACGGCAGCGCGGTTTGCATTGTGTTTTCGGTCGCGTTTTCGGCAGACATCGGTTTTCGCTTTCAGGGCGTCGGCGTCGGCGTCGGCGTCGGCGTATCGGTGGGCGCGGGCGCGGCGGGTTGTGCCGGACATTCGGCGGGCGAGGGTTGACTCGCCGCGATTTGCGGCGCGTCAAAAATTTCATCCAACATTTTTTGGATCAAAACATAATCGGGCATGTACAACCACGCGCCGTTGGACGATACCCATGAATATACGACGGGCGCTTGCATCACTTGGGCGTGCAGCCGTTCGGGATGATTTTGCAAATCGAGTTGATACGTCGCCGGCACCAGCGCGACCATTTGCAATAACGTCATGTCCGTCGCGATGCTCTGATTCAATTGTTCATACAACGCCGGCACGCGGTCGGGCGCGTTCATGCTCAACGCTTTTTTCATGATTGCCCACACGACGCGCTGTTGGCGAAAATTGCGCGAAGTGTCGCTCGTCGTATAGCGCGACTGCACGTACCGTTTGGTCGTCACATAATCCATGTTCACGTCGCCCGCGGGAATCGTGAACGTTTGCTCGTCAATCGTATCCGTGAGCGCGCACGGCACGTTGACTTGGATGCCGCCCAGCGTGTCCACGATTTTATTCAAGCCGTTAAAATCAATCAACGCCCAATGGTCAATGCGAATATCAAACTCGTCGCTCAAGACTTGTTTCAAAATCGCAATGCCGCCGGCTACGCTCCCTTTTTCCCAACCGCTTTTGTATGCCGTGTTGAGACGAAACGCTTGATGCCCCGGAATCGCCACGACCAAATCGCGCGGCAGACTGAGCAGCGCGGCGCGTTGATTCGCCGTATCCAAAAACAATACCATCATCACATCGGTATTGGGTTTCCAATTCGGGTCCGTAGTGCGCGTGTCTGTGCCAATGAGCAAAAAATTGGTCGTCTTGTGAATGGCGCGGTCGGGATTGCTTGGGCGCGTCGCGGCGGGCGTGGCGATGGCGCGGGTGGCAATCGCGTCAAAGGTCGCTTGCGCGGGCGCCGAAGTTTGCGTCGCCAGCGCGTCGGCGGTCGCTTGCGCGGGCGCTATGGTCGGCGTGGCGTCAATCGTTTGAACGCTGGGCGTCGGCGTGGCGGTATTTGCTTGCGCTCTTTTGGTGGCGATAAAGGCGACGCGTGTGACGGCGACTTGATTGGTGGGCAATGGCGCGGGCGTCAATGTCGGCGTCGCGGTCGGCTGCGTTTGCGCGGACGTGGGCGGCGCGTACGCGGAAAATTTTTCCGTATCGCCGAACGGACGTAGGGACCCGATGAACAATGCGATGGCGGCGCACGCTGTGAGCAGCAGCGCGAACCCGATGGGAATATGTTTGACGTTCATTTTCCGGTACAGCAAGATGCCACCGTCGTTGGGAACGCGTCCGCGCATTCCGGTGGCATCGAGGGATGAGAGGCGTGATTTTTACGTCCGTAAAAAATTTAGGATTCCGGCAGCAACAAGCGGCGAATCTCTTCGGGAAACACGGTGGGCTTGCCATGATCGTCAATGTTCATGTGCGTCGTATAGCCCGAACATAATTTTTCGCCGTCGCGCGAAATTTCGTATTCGATTTTTAGCGTGCGGCTCTTGAGCTCGCCAATCCACGCGCGCACGGTCAGCCAATCGCCATAGAACGCGGGCGCGTGATACCGCAAATGCGCTTCGATGAGGGGCCAGTGATAGCCGCGCCCTTCAATGTCGCGTCCATAATCCATGCCGCGCTGCCAAAAAAATTCGCCGCGCGCAACTTCAAACCAGGTGAGATAATGCGCGTTGTACACAATGCCGCTTTTATCGGTTTCGGCATAGCGCACGCGGATTTGAGTTTCAATGGTTCTCATTTGTATCATCAGCCGTTCAGCCCGCGCGGACGCTTTATTTTAATTCCAAAGCGCCAACGGCAAAACGTTCGCGCGCGGCGGAATTGAAAATGAGTTGCAATAGATTGAGCCGCTGCGTCAAGGGCGCGGCGAACGGATAGGAACGCCATCCTTGCGCCAACTCTAGTTCCGCCGCGTTGGCGGCATTGACTTGGATTTGCAGCGGCGCGTTCGCTTGCGCGCTGTACAAATCCAACGCCCATTGCGCGGCGTTAGTTGGCGGCGCATAGATTTGCGCGCGCGCCGCTTGCGCGTAACGGCCCTGCGAACCGTCCACATCGGCTAGCGGTTCGGTTTGCCAGCCGCGCCCAAGATACATCAAAGTCGCGTTCGACGCCAAATCCAGCGTGCGCGCGGCGGCGCTAAAATTTGCGCGCGGCAGCTCGTACGCAATGACCTCGCCGTCGTCGTCCAAGACGCGCGCGCGCATCACCGCGCGCAGATACGCGTCAATCTGCGCGACGCGTTCCGCGGGCAATTGCTTGCGATGCAAAATCGCGTACCGCAGATTGAAAAACGCGAGCGTATCGTCCAGCGCCGCGCGGTCTTGGGCAATTTCCGCGTCCGTCAAAACGCCCTCTTCCGCGCCTTCTAAAATTCGCAAACTGCGTACTACCAGCGGCGTCTGGCGCAAATTAAAATACTCGGCGAGGTCGGGCGCGATGCGATTGGTATAGGCGCGCAAAATTCGTTTTTGATGAATCGCTTGATACGCCGCGTTTTGCGCCGCATACCGCCAATTGAACGATGGAATTTCGAGCACGGTAATATCGTCGGACGTTTGCGCGATGCGTTCGTAAATGCGCGGCACGCGAAATTCCAATGTCGGATAGGGCAACACAAGACTTTCCGCGAGCAGCAAGCCGATGATTGGCAGCGCCGTCCACCGCCGCCATTGAAGCAACGTCAACGCGCCCGCGCCCGCGAGCAGCGCCGCGCTAAAAAAAACCATCATGCCGTACCGCATCGGAATACGAATATTGTTGAGGATTGGAATGTGATTGACGAGCGCGAACGGCAAAGGAATGTTGGTATCGTTGCCCGCGAAATGCAAAACGGGACCCAGCGACAAGAGCGCAAAAACGAGCGCGACGCCTGCCCAAAATAACATTTTGCGTCCAAAGCGAATTACGCCAAACGCCGCCAGCGCCAGCAATGTGAAGCCCAAAAAGTTTTGGCGGTCGGGCGACAGTTCCGCTTGGTCCGCCGACGCGGCGGACGCGTTCGCATTTTTGACGCGCGGCGCAGGCAAACTTTGATACAACGCACTGCGCGCGTTGGGTGCGAAATACGACAGCGCGTCGTACGAACGTTCCGCCGAATACTTGAGCGGAAAGACGCGAATATAATTGCCGCCTTCGATGGCAAAATCGTTCAGGACAACGCCGAGCATGGGCAGGGCGACGAGCGCGGCGACGACGCCCAAAACGCTCACGCGCAAAATTGGATTGCGCGCGCCGCGCGCGCGCAGCGCCGTCCATGCGCGCGGCGCGCGGCGCAGCGCGCGCGCGCCTTGATACGTCAACCACAGCGCGGTGAACAACGCCAGAAACGCCGCGCTTTGAAAATCCACGTACGCGTTCAAACCAAAAAATAATCCCGCCAGCGCCGCGTTTTTCCAGCCGCGCGCCCGCGTCGTTTTTAACAAAAACAAAACATAGAACGGAATAAATTCAGTGTGAAATAAATTGGTAAAAGCGATACCATAGCCCAACCGCAGCGCGTTAAAGGCGAACGCCAAACCGGCGATGAATGTGGCGAGGCAGAATGGGCGGCGGTCGAATGTTTGCTTTTCGATTTCGGCGGTTTGAAGCAAACGCCGATTTCGCATTTCATATTGCGCCAACAAATACATGCCGTAACCGGTCAAGACGCTTGCCGCGAGATACATGAAATTGAACGCGGGGACGAGACCGAAAACGAGCTGCAATGGAATGGATGCGAAACTCGGCAGCGCGGTCGCCCACAACAATTGCGTCGCGCCGCCGAGCGGATAGAAAACGTAAGCGGTGTGAAAGGGATTCGCGTCGAGAAAAATTGACGCGCGCGCCCAGCCCAGCGCCCAGAGATAACTCCACACATCGCCTTCGACGCCGGGAATGTGCGTCAAGAATTGCGCGGCGAGCGGAAAACTGGTCAACAGCGCGACGAGCGTATAGCTCAATAAAACGAGGAAATGTTCCGAACGCGCCAACGCAGTCAAGCGGGTCATGTCGGTTTTCAATTCGGCGCGGCGGCAACCGTCGCAATCGCGGCGTTGACCTCCGCAATGTCGTCAATGCACAGATTGGCGGCGGCGGGACATTCGGCGCTTGTGGACGCGGCGTCAGGCGCGCGCGGCGTTTGCGGATGCAAAAGCAAAATGGTTCGGATGCCCAATTCGCGCGCGGCGTCCAGATTGCGCGGCGTATCTTCGACCAGAATACATTCGTCGCCGCGCGCGGCGAGCGCGCGCAAGACGCGTTCATACGCGCCGCGCGCGGGTTTACATTCGTATTCAAAAAATACGACGTCAAAGATGGCTTGAAACTGGTCGGCGATGCCGAGCCGCGCGAGGACGCGCTGCGCGTGCGGCACATCCGCGTTGGTCACAATCACTTTGGTCAAGGGGATTTGCTGCAACTGCGCGCGCAGTTGGGGGGCGGGTTCGAGATATTGCGCCACATCTACGTCATGCGCAAATTCCAAAAAGCGCTGTGGATTGATTCCATATTCGAGCATCAAGCCGCGCAGCGTCGTGCCGTACTCGCGCCAATAGCGCGTCTGCAATGCGTGCGCGCGCTCTGGCGGCATCGCATATTCTAGCTGCAAATATAAACGCATCCGGTCGCTGACGGCGTTCATTAAACCGCTCGACGGCGGATACAGCGTTTCGTCTAGATCAAATAAAACGTACTGGACCATTCAATCTTCCGTCAATAGTTCGCGCAACCGCGCGGCGTCAATATTGGCGCCGCTGACGACCAACCCGACGCGCTGACCGCGCCAGCGTTCGGGATTTTCCAAGAGCGCCGCCAAGCCGACCGCGCCCGAACCTTCCACCATCAGTTGTTCGCGGCGCGCAAATTCCGCGACCGCGCGCGCGACGGCGCGCTCGCTCACCAGCAGCGTTTGGTCAATCCATTTTTTCTGCGCGACTTCAAAAACGATTTTGCCGATTCCGCCCGCGAGTCCGTCGCACAGCGTCGGCGCGGCGTTGTATTCTTCATAACAAATCTGGTCGCGCAAGGAATCGCGCAGCGACGGCGACGCTTCGGGTTGAATCCCGACAACTTGAATGTGCGGCGCGAGCTGTTTGAACGCAATTGCCATGCCCGCGCTCAAACCGCCGCCGCCCACCGGAATCAACACGGCGTCCAAAGTTTGCGCCGTTTCCAAAATTTCCAGCGCGCACGCGCCGGCGCCTGCGACAGTCCGCGCGTCGTCGTAGGCGTGAACAAAGGTCGCGTCCTGCGCGTGTTGAAACGCGGCGGCGGCGTGATGCGCGTCGTCATAAGTTGCGCCGACCTCATGCACGTTCACGCCCAAGCGCTGCATCTTGGCAATTTTGGCGCGCGGCGTTGTGGTTGGCGCAAAGATATGGACGTTGGCGATGCCCAAGCGCTGCGCGGCGTAACCGACCGCCGAGCCGTGATTGCCCGCCGACGCGGCGACGAGACCGCGCGCGATTTCAGAGGGCGTCAATTGCGCGAGCAGATTGAACGCGCCGCGCACTTTGAACGAACCGGTCGGCTGCCAATTTTCCAATTTCAAAAAAATCTCGGCGGCGCACTGTTCCGACAGCGCGAACGCTTTGCGCAGCGGCGTCGGCGTGAGCCACGCGCGCAGCCGCGTGTGCGCGCGCCAGATTTCAATCAGAGTGGGCGGACGCTGAAACATGAGAAGCATATTGTACGCGACGCGTTCGTAATTTCAAAAAAAAGCGCGGCTCGATTTGAAATCTCAATCCTGTGATACAATTTTACGCGCAAGCCCATGTCCATCCACATTCTTTCCGACGACCTCGCCTCAAAAATCGCGGCGGGCGAAGTGATTGAACGCCCCGCCTCGGTCGTCAAAGAGCTGATTGAAAATGCGCTCGACGCCGGCGCGCGCGATGTGCGCTTGGAAGTGCGCGGCGGCGGCCAGCGGCTCATTCGCGTCGCCGATGACGGCAGCGGAATTTTGTTCGACGACGTTCCCACCGCGTTCGCGCGGCACGGCACGAGCAAGCTCGCTTCTGCCGACGATTTATTTGCGATTCGGACGCTCGGTTTTCGCGGCGAGGCGCTGCCCAGCATCGCATCCGTCGCGCGCGTCACGCTGATTACGCGCGCCGACGCGGAAACGCACGGCGCCATCTTTAAAGTCGAGAACGCGCAAACGCGATTGCACCAGTCGCACGGCGCGCCGCGCGGCGCCGTGATTACGGTCGAGGATTTATTTCACAACGTTCCCGCGCGGCTAAAATTTTTGAAATCGCCGGGCGCGGAAAACGCGCACATTGCCGAAATGGTTCACGCTTACGCGCTGGCGTATCCGCGCGTGCGTTTTTCGCTCGTCACGGACGGCAAATTGGTTTTTCAAACCGCCGGCAGCGGCAAGTTGAGCGATGTGCTGCTCAAAGTGTACGGCAGCGAAACGGCGCGCGCCATGTTGGAGGTGCAAAGCGCCGCGTCCGAGACCGCGATGGATGAACAGACGGCGATTGAGGTGTACGGTTATATTACGCCGCCCTCGATTCATCGCGGCAATCGGCGGCTGCAATATCTGTTTGTGAATGGGCGCTGGGTGGATGACCGCGCTCTCGCGCACGCCGTGACCGAAGCGTATCACACGCTGCTGATGGTCGGACGTTTTCCATTGTTTGTGTTGAATGTGCAATTGCCGCCCGAAGCGGTGGACGTGAATGTGCATCCGACGAAAATGCAAGTGCGTTTCCGCGAACCGCATGAGGTTTTTCGCGCCGTCCAACGCGCGACGCGCCGCGCGCTGAACGAAAAATTTCCGATGCCGACGCTTGCGTTTTCGTCCAACGCGGCGCCGCATTTGGGCGCGCCATCCCTTTTTGCGACGCCCGCGCGCGCCGCGCTCAATCTCATTCCGCCGACGCAAGCGGACTCGGCGCAGTTGGAACTTGACGCGCGCACGTTCGCGCCGGCGCATCCGGCGGCTGCCGCCGATTCCTTGCCGATGCTCCGCGTGCTGGGCCAAATTTTTTCGACCTATATCGTTTGCGAAGGGCCCGACGGTTTGTATCTGGTGGATCAACACGCCGCGCACGAGCGCGTGTTGTATGACAAGTGGCAGACCGAACGCGCGCAAAATTTTACCGCGCAAGATTTGTTGGAACCCGTCCCGGTCGAATTGGCGCCCGCGCAGTTTGCGGCGTATGAAAGCGAACGCGAACATTTGGCGCGCGCGGGGTTTCGGCTCGAACCGTTTGGCGGCGCGACGCTTTTGCTGCGCGCCGTGCCGACGCTCTTGCAAAAACGCGACCCGCGCGCGACGCTGCTCGAAATTTTGGATTTGACGGATGAGGGCGGCGCGCCGATTCAGGCGGAAGCGGAAGCGCGTTTAATCATGAGCATTTGCAAAGGCGCGGCGATTAAAGGCGGGCAGACGATGGCGCTCGACGAGATGCGCGCGCTGATACGCGATTTGGAAAAATGCGTCTCGCCGCGCACCTGTCCGCACGGCCGACCGACCATGTTGCAGTTGAACGCGGCGCTGTTGGAACGCGAATTTGGCCGACGCGGTTAAAAAATTTTTATTGCGGCGCCAGCGCCGGCAACTTGCCGTTGAATTTGCTCAGGTCTAGCGGCGTGGCATTTTCCGGCGGCGTGATTTTGAAATTGCCGTCATAGTCATAGAGGTGAATGGCGATTGCCATGCCGATCATTTCCGACGGTTTGCTTTTATTTTTGGCGCGCAGATTCAAAGTCATTTGGTGAAAATAGCCGTCGTCGCAAATCCAAAATTTGGTTTCGGCGAATTCCACCGCATCCACGTTAAAATCGGACGGCAGTTGTTTCGTCGCATCGTCAAACGCTTTCATGCCGTCCAGCGTCGCGGCTTTGTCGGCGATGTAGGTTTGGCAATTCATTCCGTCCAGCGTTTCAACGCCTGCCGCGCGAATGCCCGCCCAATTTAAATTTCTGTCCAAGCCAGTCAAGAGTTGTTCCGGGGAAGCGTTATTGGTGGGCAGCTGGCTCGCGCCGGTTGCGACGTACCATTTATCATCCGTAATGCCCAAGAAGGTCATGGGCCCGCGCAGATAGGTTTTGCCGTCAACGGTCATGAACTCGATGCCTTTATTCGGGTCCGCGCCCAACATGCTCGCCAACATGCCTTGGATGGCAAGTTGTGAATCTGCGCCTTTGGTCGCGCCGTTCACGGCAATCAACGTCAACTTGCCATCTTGCGCCCAGCCCGGCGGAATATCGGAACCAAAATCGCCTTCCATTGAAAAATTCATGTTGAAACGACCCTGTTTCGCGGTCTGCGCTTTTTTCATTGCCGCGTCCAGCGCGACGGCTACCGGATTGTTCGGGTCAATCGTCGCGCGCGGCTGCGGGGTTGTTGCGACGGCGTCGGGACCATTTTCTAAAACGGGCGTCGCGGCGCCGCTGGGGGGTGTGGGCGTATAGGTGGCGGGATAGACCACGGTGGGAAAAGTTGTCGGCGGGGGCAGCTCTTTGACTTGGGCGGTTCGATTCTGCCGCACCAAGCCAAAGAACGCGAGCATGACCGCGATGAGAACCGCTATCACCAAACATACCATTACGCCGATAATAATTTTTTGCACGCGTGTCATGCGAACCTCCGTGAGCGAATCTGGCGCTCGATTGATGTGTAACTGCAAACGGTTATGATGGGATAAAATGTAATCTAAATTCTCAAAAAACACAATGGAGGCGTGATGAGTAATCTATTGCTTGCTCCGCAAACGGAAGCCCAATTGAAATTTGGCTTTCTCGGCGTACCGTACGACGCGTCCACTTCGATTGCAAATCCCGGCGCGCGGTTTGCGCCGGCGGCGCTGCGCGAGCAATTTAAATTGTTGTTGGCGAAACGCGTCGTGGACGCCCACGTCGCGGACATGGACCGCGGCGAAATTGTAAATTTATCCGCCGTCGAGGTCGCGGATTTTGGCGATGTGGCGCTTTCGTTTTACGACCACGAAAAAGCGATTGCCCAAGTTACGAACGCGGTGCGCGAAGTGATTGATTCGGGATTTATACCGCTTGTCATTGGCGGCGACCATGGCGTGACGTTTCCCGCGTTCCGCGCCTTGCACGAAACCGCGCGCGGCAAACTCGGTATGATTCAACTCGACGCGCACTGCGACATGTTGGATTTTTCCGAAAAACAAGGTTCGATTTCGGGCAGCAGCGGCATGGCGCGGTCGCTCGAACTTGGACGCTTGCGCGGCAAAAATATGGTGCAGGTTGGTTTGCGCGGTTTTGCGACGACGCAGCAGTGGGGCGTGGGCGTGAAATATGGCGTGCGCCGGATTCTCGCGCCCGAATTTGAGGAAATGGGCGCGTTGGCGGCGGCGAAACAATCGCTGACGTGGGCGCGCGCGGGAACGGAAAAAATTTATCTGACGGTGGATATTGACGCCGTGAACCCCGGCGAAGCGCCCGGCACCGGCTGGCCCGAACCCGGCGGTTTGACCGTCCAACAATTGTTTGATTTTGTGCGCTATCTCGCGCCTTTTGTGGACGCGTTGGACATTGCCGAATTGAATCCCGTTTATGACAGCGCGGCGAAACAGACGACGGTGATGTGCGCGCGCTTACTGTTTGATTTTGTGACCGCCAAAACGCGCGCGCGCGCGCCTGTGGCATCCAAAACGGCCAAGAAAAAATAGAATGTACAACCACGCGCCCGAAAATTATCGCTGTCCGTTTTGCCTGCTTGCGCGGCGGGAGGAAAATACGGACGACTATTCGCGTTTGAGCGACGTTGTGTATCAAGATGAATGGGTCGCCGCGTTCGTCGCGTCGCATCAATACGCGCGCAACGAGCCAAATATCCTTGTCATTCCCAACGCGCATTATGAAAACATTTTCGATTTGCCGCCGGCGCTGGGCGCGGCGATTTATCGCGTCGCGCGGCGCATCGCGTTCGCGTTGAAACGCGCGTATGCGTGCGACGGCATTTCGACGCGCCAGCACAATGAACCGGGCGGCAGTCAGGATGTTTGGCATTTTCATCTACACGTTACGCCGCGCTTTGCGAACGATTGGTTTTATCAGGATATTTACAACAAACGACTGATGCCGCCATCCGCGCGCGCCGCGCATGCCGCGCGTGTGCGGGCGCATTGGCATGCCGAGTCGGAGGAGGAATTTGCATGAGCGATTTTCTGTCCATCATTCAAAATGGATTGCCGCGTACGCCGCGTCCGCAAAAAATTATCGTCGTCGGCGCGGGGATGGCGGGCTTGGCGGCGGCGTACGAATTGAAACGCGCGGGCCATGAAATTGTTTTGCTCGAAGCGCAGCAGCGCGTCGGCGGACGTTTGCAAACGTACCGCGAACCGTTCACGCACGGTTTGTACGCCGAAGCGGGGGGGATGCGTTTGCCCGCTTCGCACGCGTTGACGATGGCGTATGTAGAAAAATTCAAATTGCAAACGGCGCCGTTCACGATGGGCAACCCGCAATGTTATGTGTTCATCAACGGCAAGAAAATGCGCCTGGCGGAATTTCGCCGCAACCCGAACGCGTTGGGCTTTGACCTTAAAGAAAATGAACGCGGTAAAACGGCGGCGGAATTGTGGAACGCCGCGCTGGAACCGATCGAGAAAAAATTGCATGAAAAAGGCGAAGCCGCGTGGGACGAAATTCTCGCCGAGTACGATAACGACTCACTGCGCGAATTTTTGGAAAAGCGCGGCTGGAGCGAAGGCGCAATCGAAATGTTCGGTTTGTTCGCGGGATACGAGGGCCGCCAAAACGCTTCGTTCATTGACATTATTCGTCCCGAAATCGGCGGCTCGTTTCAAAATCTCGTCGAACTTGTCGGCGGCGCGGATACGTTGCCGAACGCGTTCCTGCCCGCTTTGGCGCGTCACATTCGGTTTGGCGCCAAGGCGATTGCGCTCGACCAAACGCCCGACGCGGTGACGGTGCATTATAAAACGCGCGCGGGGCGTTTTGCCGAAACGGGCGCGTACGCGCTTCTCACCTTGCCGTTTCCCGTGATGCGCCATATCGAAGTCCTCAAACCCTTTTCGCGCGCCAAGCAGCGCGCGCTGCGCCAAGTGCATTATGACGCGTCCACCAAAGTTTTGCTGCAATGCAAACGGCGCTTTTGGGAAGAGGACGACGGCATTTTCGGCGCGGGCACCGTGACCGATTTGCCGATTCGCAATTTGTATTATCCCGATCATGGGCGCGAAACGGGCCGCGGCGTTTTGCTCGCGAGTTATACGTGGGCGGAGGACGCGCAGCGCTGGGGTTCGCTCGAACCGCAGGACCGCATCGAACAGGCAATCGAGGACGTGGCGAAAATTCATCCGCAAATTTTGACCGAGTTCGAGGTTGGCGCGTCCAAAGTGTGGCACGACGACGAATACGCGGGCGGCGCGTTCGCCTTGTTCGAGCCGGGGCAATTCACGCGGTTGTATGACGCGATTTGTCAAAACGAAGGACGGTACTATTTTGCGGGCGAACACGCTTC
Organism: Anaerolineae bacterium; assembly: GCA_022072245.1. Taxonomy (GTDB): domain Bacteria; phylum Chloroflexota; class Anaerolineae; order UBA4142; family SHND01; genus SHND01. The sequence continues at coordinate 28,931 of JAJVIA010000011.1, read as the reverse complement.
CGTGTATCACCGCTGGATTCAAGGCGCGATTGAATCGGGCTTGCGCGCGGCGAACGAGATTCATCAATTGAGTTTGCAGGCCTGACAAATTGGAAATTTGTCGTACGCGTCGGGCGGTTGGTGCGACAAATTTTTAACTCATGTTACGCTGCATTTCCGCTACCGGATCAGAAACGCGAATCTGCGCGCATTTCAACGAAACTGCGCGAAAAAATTTGTGGGAATTCGTTCGGATGCGCAAGGTTCGCGTTTTCATCCATTGACTTGGCATATTCGAAAGTCCGCTCAAAGGCGAAACTCGGCTCCTTGAACCCAAGCGCCAAAACCGAAAATTTGTTCCAAAAAAGCTTGACATCGAACGCGTGTTCGGGTAAAATACCCATCGAACGCGTGTACTACAAGATTGGTCCACATTTCGGGAGGTCAAGCACATGGCGCTATCTGAACGGCAGCAACAGATTTATTCGTTTATCCAGCGTTTTTCGAGCGATAAAGGGCGTCCGCCCACCATTCGCGAAATCGGCTCGTCGGTGGGCATTTCGTCCACGTCGGTCGTCAACTATAACCTGAATATCCTCGAGCGCGCCGGCCTCATTTCGCGCGAAAAAGAGGTCTCGCGCGGCTTGCGCTTGACCGCGCCGAACGGCAAACCGATGAGCGATGCGCGTTTTATCCAGGTGCCGCTGCTCGGACGCATCGTCGCCGGCAAACCCATCGAAGTTCCCGATACGAACGCGTTCGAAGCCGACCACGAAAGCGTCATGTTGACGCGCTCGCTGCTGCACGATGCCGACCCCACCAAATTGTTTGCGCTGCATGTCAAAGGGGATTCGATGATTGACGCGTCCATTCACGACGGCGATATTGTGGTGATGAAATCGCAGCAGACCGCGCGCGACGGCGATATGGTGGCGGCGTGGCTCCGCGACAAAGGTCAGACCACGCTCAAGTATTTTTATCGCCGCAAAAATAAAATCGAGTTGGTCCCCGCGAATCCCTCCTATACGCCCATCGAGGTCGAGCCGCGCAATCTGGAGATTCAAGGCAAGGTGGTGCTGGTGATTCGGCAGTTGGGCATGGCAGCATAAGGGGCGCAA
>JAJVIA010000011.1:25318-27734 GCA_022072245.1 Anaerolineae bacterium | reverse complement strand
TAAAATCGAGTTGGTCCCCGCGAATCCCTCCTATACGCCCATCGAGGTCGAGCCGCGCAATCTGGAGATTCAAGGCAAGGTGGTGCTGGTGATTCGGCAGTTGGGCATGGCAGCATAAGGGGCGCAAACAAAAAGCATAAATTAAAAAGGAAAAAACCAGATACGATTGTGTCTGGTTTTTTATTCACTCATGTTACGCACCTTGCCGACAAAAAAAGTGTCCGGTCAGGATTTACAGACGCATTTTTGGACACAGATGCCACAGACACCACAGATTTTTCATTATCGGGCATCGCATTTCTTTTTCTGTGTAAATCCGTGTAATCCGTGTCCCAAAAACTGAATTGTGATGGACTGCGTAACGTGAGTTATTCATACTCGACAGATGAAAAAAATAATTACACTCATGACGATTTGTGTTTTTGCATTTTGGGTTTTTACGGCATGCAGCGCGGGCGCACAGTCGATTACGGGAGCGGAACGCGACGCGGTGTTGGCGTACGCGGAACCAAAGACGGAAAATCTGCTTGAAGGTTTCAACGCGGGCGACTATGCGGTGTTTGCGCGCGATTTTGACGCGACAATGCGTCAAGTCGAAACCGAAACCGTGTTTACGCAAACGCGCGCGGCGATTCAAAACAAAATCGGCAAATATGTCTCGCGTCAAGTGACCGACGTGGTCAAGCAAGACAATTTCATCGTCGTCATTTACAACGGACGTTTTGAAGGCGAAGATGGCGTTACGATGCGTCTTGTGTTCACTCCCGACGACGAACATCAAATCACCGGCTTGTGGTTCGATTCGCCGAAACTGCGCCAGAAATAAAGGCGCGCCATAGAATAGAATGGTCAAGCCCGCGTGTGATAAGGTTCACGACGCGGGCTTTTTGTTGGGGCAAGCATTTGGCGTGTTTTTACTCCGAACGGCGCGTTGCCGCAAAATTTCCAAGGTCGCGCCTCTTGACATGCGAACGGATGTTCGCTATAATTAGAACAAGTGTTCTGAATGGAAAACGGAGCGCGCATGAACAAACAGCGATTGCATCAGCAAGCGGACCGAATCGAATGGGTGCTGGCGACACACAAAGCGCCTGCCAAAGTGACCGGCGGACGCGTTACGCCGCGCACGATTCAATTTCACGTCACGCCCTCCGCCACAACCAAAGTTTCCAAACTCGAAAACCTCGCGGAAGAAATCGCGTTGGCGCTTGATGCGCCCGCCGCGCGAATTTCGCGCAGCAACGGGCAAATCAATATCGAAATTCCGCGTCAAGATGTACAACCCTTGCGCTTGCTCGACCTCTGCGCGCAATTGCAGGATGATGGATTGATGGCGCAAGCGATGAATGTGGCAGGCACAACGCTGTTGGGCATGGCGGCGGATGGCGTGCCGCTGTTACTGCGCGTTTCCGCGCCCGATGTGGCGCACGTTTTGATTGCCGGCACGACCGGTTCGGGCAAGAGCGAAGCCGCGCGCACCATGCTGGCGTCGTTGATGCTTTTTCAACGCGCGCGCGATGTGCAAATCATTATCGTGGACCCGAAAGCGAGCGAGTTTCGCGTGTTTGAACAGTCGCCGCATCTGTTGTGTCCGATTATCAAAAATGTCGAGGATGCGATTGCAAATCTCGAATGGCTTGTCGAAGAAATGACGCGGCGGCAGGAACAAATGATTACGCGCCCGCGCATTGTTTTGCTGATAGACGAACTTGCAGATTTGCTTATGCAGGGCGGGGCTGAAGTGGAGAATTATTTGACGCGTCTGGTGCAGCGCGGGCGCAGCGCCGGGATCTCGGTGATTGCTTGCACGCAAAAACCGACCGCATCCGTGCTGGGCAGTCTCGTCAAGGCGAATTTTCCCGTGCGCCTCGTCGGCAAAGTGACGAGCGCGAACGAAGCGCTGGTCGCGTCGGGCGTCGCGCAAAGCGGCGCGGAAAAACTCGCGGGGCGCGGCGATTTTCTTTTGATTGCGAACGGCGAAAAGATTCGCGTGCAAATCGCGCGCTTGGCGCCCGACGCGTATGATGCGTTCCGCGCCCAAATGCTGGGCGTGTCCGCGTCGCGCGTGCGACTGCAACGCGCGGCATAACTTGCAATATTCTCGCTGCGCGGCTGCCCACAACCGCGTTGCCAAAGACAGCTCTGCAAAATGCAGCGCTGTCTTTTTTTTTTATTCCGCGTATTTTGTATGTCAATCAATGTTACACTTGGCTATCTGCATTTGAAAAGGAGATCCGGCTATGTTGCGACGAATTTGGCTGGCGTTCGCGTTCGGGAGTTTGCTTGCGCTGTCATCGCAGCTTAAAGTTTCGGCGGGACCGATTTACATCCGCTCGGTCCAATTCGGCGTGGCGCATTCGTCGGGCAGGTTGTATGCCGACGTGGATGCGCGCTGTGAAATTGGCGCCTCGATTTC
>JAJVIA010000011.1:3938-25218 GCA_022072245.1 Anaerolineae bacterium | reverse complement strand
TGTCATCGCAGCTTAAAGTTTCGGCGGGACCGATTTACATCCGCTCGGTCCAATTCGGCGTGGCGCATTCGTCGGGCAGGTTGTATGCCGACGTGGATGCGCGCTGTGAAATTGGCGCCTCGATTTCTTAGTTTTGCGTCAAATCCACGACCAACAAATCGAGCGCGAGCGTCGGCTCTAACTTGCTCGTTTTCAAATTCACGTCCATTTCGAGCAGCTGGCGCATGATGTTTTCCAATTGCTCGACCGTATAGCTGCGCGCTTGTTCCGCCATTTTCTTTGCGACGAACGGATGCAAGCCCAATTGTTTTTGGATCGCGTCTGTGTTCATGCCCCGCGCCATCAAATCGCGCACTTGGAGCAAAATGCGATACTGCCGCGTAATCATGCTCAGCAAATAAAATTCGTTCGCATTGTGCCGCAGTTGGTCGTGCAGCAGTTCCAGCGCGCGTTGGGTTTTGCGCTGCCCCAACGCGTCCACCAAATCAAAAATTTTTTGTTCTTGCGCGGGCGCGACCATGAACTGGACATCTTGGCGCCGAATCAATTCCCCGTTGCGGTACAAAATCAATTTTTCGATTTCATTGTCCAGCGCGCGCAAATCCGCGCCGAGATACAACGCCAAATCGTTCGCCGCCGAAAAATCAATTGCGCCGCCTTTTTTCTCGGTGTGGTCAACGACCCAATCGGGCAGCTCGGACGCGCCGGGCGCGGCAAACAAACGGACCTGCGCGTTTTTTTTGTCCTTGTCGGCGTATTTCAGAATGACGTTGTTGGCGTGCAATTTTTTATTTTCGACGAAAACGAGCTGCGTCGTCGGCGGCAGGTGGGGCAAATAATCCAGCAGTTGTTGTTTCAAATCGGCGTTCGCTTCCGTTTCGTTTTCTTCCGTCTCGCCCTCTTCGTCGCCCGCTTTGCGGCGCGGGTCGAGGCGCGCCAACATGCCTTCGACAATCACCAAACGTTTATCCGCCAAGAACGGAATCGCGTCGGCGTGATGCCGCAATGCGCCGAACGACAAATTTTTATCGTCCAGCGTCGTCGTATTCAATTCGGCAAATTGCGGGTCGCCCATTGCGGCGCGCAATTGTTTTAACGCGTCGGCGCGCGTGAAATCGTCTTCGCCGTGAAAAATATACAGCATATCGCGTAGGGCAGAGAGCTGCGCGGGCTTGGTTATTCAAGCGCGCTGGACGTTTCGCCCGTCCATTCGATATCTACATGCCAAAATTCCATGCCCGCAAAATTTTTGCGCGTGACGCCGACAACGCGCGCGGCTTGAACGTTGGGCGATGTGGTCACATACTTTTGCAGCGCCAAACCGGCGGGCTGCGCCACAAACGCCGCGAGCGTTGTCGCAAGGATGGCGTCGGGCAAACGCGACAATTTGGGTTTGCGTCCCAACGCCAAAAATGCGGCGACGGCGGTCAGCGCGCCCATCGTCACCAACATTGTGCCGCAGCGCGGATGCACCGCCAACGCGCTTTGCCCGTTTTGCATGCGCCGCAGCGCTTCGAGCGCCGCGCTCAACAACGTTTCAGGATCCACGTCGCCGATGATGGCGAAACCGCCGCCGTCCGCGCGACCGACGACGGACAAATTCGGATTGGCTTCCGACAAGACATGCACGGTCGCGTGTTCGATGCCGTGATTGCGCCGCACCTTTTCCACAAAATTCATGTTACACCTCGTGACGATTATACAACAGCGCGATAGACCGCCAGCGTTTCGCGCGCGGCGCGCGCCCACGAAAATTTTTGCGCCTGCGCCAAACCCGCCGCGCGCCGTTCCGCCCACCGCGCATCGTCCGTCATCAAGTGCGTCAACGCATCCGTCCAATTTCCAGTTTCATGCGGCGACAATAAAATGCCCGCGTCGCCAACCACTTCGGGCAGCGAACCGCCGTTCGACGAAATCACCGGCGTCCCACAAGCCATCGCTTCGAGCGGCGGCAAGCCGAAACCTTCATAGAGGGACGGATACGCCAAGACGCGCGCCAACGCATACAGCGCGGGCTTGTCCGCTTCGTCAATGAAACCGGGCAGCGCGATGCGGTCGGCGATTTTATTTTCGACGGCGGCGCGGCGCGGGTCGGGAAAAAACGCCGAATCTTGAGTGGGCAGTTTGCCCGCCAAAACGAGTTTCCATTCTTTGGCTTGAATGTGAGCAAACGCCGCGATGAGGCGCGCGACATTTTTGCGCGCGTCAAAGCCGCCGAGATACAAGATAAATCGTTCGGGCAAATGATATTTGGCGCGCACGCGTTCCAATTCGGTCGCGTCCAGCGCGGCGTGAAAACGCGATTGCGCGGCGAGATAGATGACGTGAATTTTGGCGCGCGGCAGATGCAGATATGTTTCAATGTCGCGCGCGCTCGCTTCCGAATCCGCGACGAGCGCGCGCGCGCGCGCCGCGCCGCGCGCCGCGAGCGCGGTGTACCACTGTACGCGCCGCGAACCGCGATACGCGGGCAAGCGAAACGGAATCAAATCGTGAATGGTGACGACGGTGGGGAGCGTTGGAAAAAGCGGTGGTCCAAAATGCGGCACGTGCGCGAGCGTGAATTTATTTTTTTGCGCGACGCGCGGAAAGGCGCAATGTTCAAATTCGAGTTTGGCAAAATTTTCGCGCGCCAAGCGCGGGGGCGCGACAATCACGGGCGCGGGCGCCGTCGGATCTGCGCGCGGCGCGATAAAGCTAAATTCGTCGGCGGGCGCGTGCGCGCATAGCGCCGCGCCGAGTTCGCGCAGATATTGCCCCGTGCCGGTGGCGGGTTCTTGGAGAAACAGACCGTTTAGTGCAACGCGCATCACGGCATCGAGACCCGAAGGATTTTTCAAAATCCTTCGGGGCTCCAAGAATCAACGCGCGCGCAGCGACTCGACCGTGCGATGAATGCCTTCCGCCAAAGCGACGGTTGGCGTCCAGCCCAGTTCGCGTTTTGCTTTTGCGGCGTCGAGATAAATTTTATACACCTCGCCGGGTTTGTCGGGTCCGTAATGCGCGGGTTGGCTAAAATGCGTCGCCTCTTGCAAAATTTCGTACACCGTATTGATGTTGACGCCGATGCCTGAACCGATGTTGTAGATTTGATTGTCGCCTTGCGTGAGCGCCAATACATTCGCGTGCGCGACGTCGCCGACATAACAAAAATCGCGTTCGCGGTCGCCTTTGCCGTTGATGGTGGGCGTTTCGCCGTTCAACATTTTGTACGTAAAAATCGCAATCACGCCCGCTTCGCCAAAAGGATTTTGACGGGGCCCGTACACATTCGGGTATCGCAGCACGGTATAGCGCAAACCGTAATTGTATTGGTACAAAAATAAATAGTGTTCGACCTGATGTTTGCTCGCGCCATACGGGTCGAGCGGATTGACGGGATGATCTTCGCGCACGGGCAGGTATTCGGGTTCGCCGTACGTCGCGCCGCCGGTGCCCGCGTAAATAATTTTTTTCACGCCGACGCGCCGCGCGTTTTCCAACAGATTCAGCGAACCGATAATGTTGACGGTTGCATACAACTGCGGTTTCGCCAACGATTCGCGCACGTCGGCTTTGGCGGCTTGATGCGAAATCAATTCGGGTTGAAATTCGTCAAAGACGCGCGTCAGCGCGTCATTGTCGCAAATGTCCGCTTGATAAAATTTCGCGCGCGGATTGAGATTTTCGGTTTTGCCGGTGGACAAATCATCCAGGACGGCGACCTCATGCCCTTGCGCGAGAAAGGCATCTACGATATTGGAACCGATGAAACCGGCGCCGCCGGTCACGAGAATACGCATTTTCTGCTCCTATGTTCTGGTTCTGAGCCACGCCGCCGCGCTTTGCAGCAGGCCGCGCAGCGGATTGCTTGAGCCGCGATCAAAATAATTCAAATCATATTCGTTTGTCGAAAAAACATTTTCGCCGCGCAGTTCCAGACGCAGCGCGTTGGCGCCGCGTTGAAACGCAAACTCCATCGCCGCGCCTGCCCGCGCGCAATTGGCTGACAGCACAACAGCTTGGCGCAGCGCCTGCGTCTCGTTATGCCAAACGGTCAGCGTCGCGGCGACGTCGCGCAGCGTGTCATTGACGAGCCAAATTGTACCGCGCACGTTTTCGCCCGGTCGGTATGGGCGGGGCGGATAGTGGAACGATACAAGAACGGGATTATACAGCTCTTGGATTTTATAATAGGCGCGTTTGGGCGCGCGCGCGTAATCGAGAACGCTCCAACAAATCGAATACCACGGTTCGTTAAATTGCCAGAACGCGCAGCCCGCCACGCGCGGTTTATTGCGGCGCGCCGCTTCGATGGCGCATTGCAAGCCGCGCAGCTGCGCGTTTTGCGACGCGGCGATAAATTCCGGCAAAGGGATTTCTCGCTCCGACGGCGCGGCGTGGGGCAGGGCATAACGCCGCAATTTTTCGATTTCGGCGTTATGGTAGGTCCACTCGGCATCGGGCGCAGTCAAGGAAGCGTCAGGCAAAAAACGCGCGAGCGTTTCCGCGTTGGGCGCGGCTTGCAGACCAAACTCGCCGAAAAATAACGCGTCGTCTTTTTCATAGTCACGCGTATTGGCATAGCCGTGCCACACGCGCCAATTGTGCGATTCGTTTTGTGATGGCGATGACAGTTTGAACGGACGCGCGCCGTCGCGCTCTGTCACCGCCTCGCGCAAAATTTGCGTGACATGCCGATTCAGACGCGGGATAAATTCATTGCCGCCGCACCACAGGACGACGGATGGATGATTGCGTAACGCGCACACGATGGCGCTGGCTTCTTGGCGCAAGAGCGCGCGATAATTTTTATCGCGCGGAAAATAATCAATGCCCGCGCCGGCGAGCGGGAATTCTTGCCAAACCAAAATGCCCAACGCATCGCACAAATCATAAAACGCGCGCTTTTCTTTTAGACCGCCGCCCCACACGCGCAGCAAATTGATGTTGGCGTCGCGCGCGAGTTGCAGCAGCGCTGCGTAATCGTCGCGCGTCACGCGCGCGGGAATGGCGTCGGCGGGAACCCAATTCGCGCCGCGAATAAATTCGGGCTGACCGTTCACAACAAATGTCCATGGCGCGGCGTTGCGCGGCGCGCCGGGATTTGGCGCGAGCGCGATGGTTCGCAAACCGAACGCGGTCTCGCGCGCATCCATTTCACCCGCGCTGTCAATAATGCGCGCGGTCAGCGTGTACAAATTTGGTTCGCCGCGGTCCCACGGATTCCACGCGCGCGGTTTGTCCAGTTGCAGCGCAAACGTGTACGCGCCGCGCTGTTCTAAATGCAGCGGCAATTCAAACGACTGTTCGGCTGCGTCGAAATTTTTTGGCGCGATACGAAAATGAATGTGCGCGTCGCAGCGGCGCGTTGCATCCACCTCCAAAGTTACGCGCACGCGTCCGTCGGGCGTCCCTTGAACCCACACGTCGCGGATAAACGCGTCGCGCGTTTGCACGAGAAAAGTTTCGTCCCAAATGCCGCACGTCAACACACGCGGCGCAAAATCCCAACCAAAAGACATTTGACATTTCAGCGTCGCATACCGTTCGGGAAATTCGCGCGCTTGCGGCGGGTGCGGCAAAATGTTGCCCGCGAACATTTGCCACGCGCGTTCGAGCGGGTTCAATTTCATTGACGGCAATTGTTTGCCGCCCGAGACGCGCACGGCGAGCCGATGCATTCCTTTGGTCGCTGCCGCGCGCGGGATTTCGTATAGCTGACGCGAAAACATGCCCACGTGCGCGCCGAGTAATTCATTGTCCCAATACACCGCGCTCTGGTAATCAATTCCTTCAAAAAGCAAAAACGCGCGCGCGTTTTCTTGGAGGTCGAGCGCAACGTCGCGGCGATACCACCAGTCGTAAGCGTCCACCCATTGACTGGCGTCATTGTTGCGTCCGAGAAACGGGTCGGGAATTTTGCCGAGCGCGAGCAATGCGAGCCGTACATCGCCGGGGACCGTCGCGGGCAGCCAACCTTCCACGCGCGCAAAATCGTTGGGCGCGGGAAAAGTTTGCGGCGCCACCGCGCCGAGGAACCATTGCGAATCGTTCAGGGAAAAAATTTCGCGCATCAGAAAGTGGCGACCACGCGCGAAACGGCAGCCGGAAATTTGATTTGATGCGCGTTGAGCAATTCTACGTCCGCGCCATCGCCGCCCGCGTTTTGGATTTCCATTGGCAAATTCCATTCGATATACGCGGGCGGTTCGCGCCATTTGCCATCGAGGACGAGCGTCGCGTTGTGGGCGCCGAACGCGAGCGTAAAGCTCACGTCGCCGAAACACGTCGCGGCGCGTTCGACTTTGATGACGGCGGCTTCAAACACCCATTCGTCGGGCAGCGCGGGCGTCAACACGAGATGGTCGTTTTCTTCAAACAATAACGCGTTGCGAATGAAACTGATGAGGTCCGCCGCCATCCAGCCGTGATGCCCGTCGCCGTGTCCGCCGCGCCGCGTCAGGGGATGAATCGCTTCCGCCCATGTCCACGTCGGCGACGCGTGTTTCATCAAAAAGCGCAGGGCGTCCCAGGCGGCGGGTTTGCGTTGAAAAATTTCCGCGCCCGCGAGATGCAGCGCGAGATAGGTGCCGAATCCGCCAAAGCCGACATGATGGAAAAACGCGCCGTCCACAAACGCGTCGCGTTTCAATTCGTCAATGGTTGCGACGATGCGCGGATCATCCGGCGCGACGAGTTGCAGCGGATACGACGCGACGAGATTGGAAATCATCGCGCTGTCGGCGCCGCGCGCGGGCGCGGCGGGCAGCCAGCGCGCGTTATTTTTTTGCGCGGCGCGTTCCAGCGCGGCGTTCAAATCTTGGGCGAACGCGTTATACGCAAATTGTAATTTTTGCGCGTCGGCGGGACTGTTGAAAAGATTCGCCGCGCGCGTCGCCGCGCGCAAACCCGCGAGGCCCCACCAATCATCCCAAAAATAAAAATCGTTGGGTCCAAGATGTTCCGCGCTCATGCCGGCGGGCAGCAAACCGTGTTCGGGCGCGCGCGCGCGCGGTTGTTTGGTTTTTTGACGCGCCGCGTCGATCCAATGCGCGGCGTTCAAGACGTGCCAGTATTGGTCGTGCAATAATTCCAAATCGCCGGATAAACGCGTGTGTTGTTCGAGCGCCCACAACGCTTGGCCGTTCGCGTCCCATTCGCCATCTTGCGCGAGCATGTAACCGTCTTTGCGGAGATAGCGCGGGTACGTCGCCAAAACTTGTTTGACTTGGGCGTGATACCCCAATTGTCCGAGCGCGTTCAAGATGTACGCCGCGTCGCGGAACCAAAATTCGTGATACAAAAATGGACCCGCCGTAACCAGCGCGCCGTCGTGCAAGAGCAAGAGATACGCTTTGTTGGCGTCGAACGCGCTTTGCATCGCGTCGTCGGGCAAACGAACGTTCATGCCTTGCGCGAGTAAGGCGCGCCACTGCGTCGTAAAGGCGTGTTTGAGTTTTGGCAGGGCGTCGGGCTGGGTCCATTGCGCGGCTTGGGCGTGAGTTTCGCGCGTGCGCCACATCGGCAGCGCGACCGTGAGCGTTTTTTGCGAATGGGGCGGCAATTCCAAATGATACGCCGCAAGCGTGGTCCCAAGTCCGGCGGGGTCTTGAATTTCAGCCGCGTCGTTTAACGCGTCGAGTTGAAACGCGACATCGCCCGCCGCCGCGTTGGACGACGCGCGCGCGTGGGGCGGCGGAAAATAAGCGGCGAGTTCGTCATTGACCCACAAGGCATGTTCGCGCGGCGCGGCGCGCCATTCCAAATGATCCACCAGCGCGGCGCCTTCGGGATTGAATGGCCGCAGAGAGAGATAAAGCGTTGCGCGGCGCGCGTCGCCGCGCGGATTTTCGATGGTGTATGCGGCAATGAGCCAACTGTTGCCGTCGTCGTCGCGCGCGGCAAAAGTTTCTTGATTCACGCGCAACCGCGCGGGTTCGTACTTGGTTTGAACGAACGGCAAATTCTCGAACAATTGTTGCGCGACAATTTTTTCGTCGAGCCGCGACGGGAAAAAAGTTTCGCCGTCCACGCGCAGCCATGCGTCCAGCGACCAACCATCGCCGTTCGGTTGAGGCGTGACCATTCCGCGTGGGTCCACAAGCGCTTCGGACAAAGATTCAGGATTTCCGACCATCGTCCAATTGCGGTGCGCGGTGTTGAGCCAAACGGGATTGAGCGCGCGCGAAACAAAGCCCGCGTCGTGCGGGTCGAGTTGGCGCGTCGCCCAGTACGGCAAAATCCACGCGCGATGCGAATCGAAAAAACTGCGATTGAACCAACCGCGCGCCCACAAGCGTACGGCAAGCGGAATGAGCGTATCGGGAATTTGCGCGCTGCGCCCCAAGAGATTCGCGCGGCCAAGATATTCGCGCACGAGCGGCGAGAGCCGATAGCGCGGCCCGAAAAAACCGAGCAGAGCGGAAATAAGTTGCATCATCATTGCTTGTATTCTACACGGATTGCGATGAAGTATAAAGGCGCGCGTATCGCGCGCCGCGATAGCTATGCTTGCCGCCAAACACTTGGGGTCTTGCATCGCGTTCGACTTGGCGCCAGTCCGATAAATCTATTTGGCGCGCGTTGCGAATCGCGCTATAATGCGGCGTGGTAATGTCCGCGTCGCGTGGCGCGGCAATTTTTTGTCAAGCGAGCAAGCAGAGCATGTCAGCGGCAAGCGAAACTTACTGGAATAATTTCAGCATTAACGATAAAGATGTCGAGCGCGTGTATGCGTACATGTTGGAACACAACGACGCGGCGCGCCTCGCGGATTTGGCGCAGGTCGTCATTGCGGTGCGCGCGCAAGAAGAGCATGAACGGCTCAAGCGTTTGGCGTCGCAAGCGGTGTTGTATCAACCCAAACTCCAATTAAACGTCGGACAACGTTTGATTTTTTCAGCGCTCGACGACGCGGAAGGAACTGTGACCGCGCTGCGCGCTTCCAACAATCCGCGCCAGACTCCGTTCCAAGTGGCGAGCGTGAGCTTTGCCGACGGCGCGACGCGCGAATATGCCGGGGGCTATGACGCGCCGCATCCCTTGAATGAGTTGAAACCGATTGCGACCGGCGCGTCCGATGAATCGCCCGAAGAAATTTACGCGCGCTTTGGCGCGCGCATCGAACGCGCGCTCGCGGCGCGTTTGCGCGCGGACAAGGAATTTGTCGAACAGTCCGACAAATGGCTCTTGCGCGGTTTGTTGAGCGAGGTGAATGTCGGCTTTATGAATATCGCCGAAGCCGCCATCGAGCAAAACAACGCGAGCATGTCCACGCCGGAATTGGCGCGCGTTTTGGAATTGGACATTGAAGGCGCAAAACGCGAAGCGACTTTATTTTCGCTCGAGTATGCGTTGTATCACGATGACCGTTTTAGCGAAGTGGGCCCGCGCGACGAAACGCGCTGGTATTTGAATCGGCTGACGCCGCCGGAAGTGAACGCGCTGCCGCGCGTGTTGCAGTTTGGCGCGGCGCCGACGGGGACAGAGCTTTTGCCGCCCGAATTGGAAACGATTCTGAGCGAAATCCAAGACGACAACGACGACGACGACGACGCGCGCACGGATCAAACTCCCGGCAATGTGAATTTGGTTTTGACGTATCCGCATCGCCGCGTGGGCAGTTTGCCTTTTACGGCGGGCGCGCGCGCGCTGTTTCCCGCAGCCGATAAACCGACGTTGATTACGCTGGTGGATGAAGCGGGCGCGCACATTCCCGCGTGGCTCGTGCCGGATGGCAATTATGTCTTTGGCTTGAAAACATGGTTTGACCGCAACAAACTGAATGTCGGCGCGCTGTTGGAATTGACGCCGCGCGCGGAACCGTTGACGGCGGGCATTCGATTTCAGCCGCGCCGCGAAGGCAAAAGTCTGTGGGTCAAGACCGCCAAAGTGGAAAACGGCCATTTGACGTTTGGCACATCGCCGCGTCCCGTCGCGTACAAGTACGACGACGAGATGTTGATTTTACCCGAAGACCAAAATGGTTTGGACAAGCTGGGCGCGTCGAATTATGGCGACCGTTCGCTCGACGCGCTGCTGACGGATATTTTTCCCGAGTTGGTCAAATTGGGCAGCAATTCGATTCACGCCAAAACTTTGTACAGCGCGGTAAATTTCGCGCGTCGCGTCGGCGCGCGCGCCGTGTTTCACGCGTTGGCAAACAGCGAAGCGTTCTCAATGACCGGCGGCGGCTATTTTGTTTTGCAAATGGCGGCGCGTCCCGTCTAGAACGAATTCCGCTTTTGTAGGCGCAAGCCCCTGCGGATTGCGCGCGGTCTCTTGACGGGACGGAAATGCACGCTGGACGAACGCTAGACAGGACAACGAGAGATGCCGATTGGACGATTGACGACCAAATCAAAATTTTATATTGACCTCGCGTATTGGGAACAACAGGGCCGCGATTTTCACCGCGAATTGTACGACGTGTTGTGCGACGAATGTAGACAAATGTTCACGCCCGACACGCTGCAAATGGTGGATCATGTGGACGCGGTGACGGGCCAAGTGAAACCGATGGACGCGCTGCTCGATTGCGCCAGCGCGGTCTGCGACCAGGCGCCGGATTTTGTGACGCCCAAGATGCCGTTGACGCGCGCAATTTTTCGCGCGTTCATCGCCGCCGGCAATGAGCCGCAATCGGCAGAAGAGATTTTCGCGCGCATTAAAAAAGGTTCGCCCGGCGTCATCTTGAAAGAATTGCTCAGCTCGCAAATGGAGCAAGACGGCATTACGTCGGCCGAGTTCTAGCGTTGTGAACGCCGCATAATTTTCATGTCGTCAAAAAAAGGGCGCAGGTTTTTTTGACAGCAACTGCGAATAGCATACAATAACCGCGCACGAGCGCGCCCTCGTGGCGGAATTGGCATACGCGGCAGGTTGAGGGCCTGTGTCCGAATGGACGTGGAGGTTCAAGTCCTCTCGAGGGCATCCTTTCACGCCTTGAATTGAATTCGATTCAAGGCGTGTTTTTTTTGTTGCGTCGCGTTATGACTTTTTTGGTACGATAAAGTAATGCGGTTAGAATACCGCCCGTGTGGTAGGGGCGGGGCAAAACGCCAAACGACGATTTAGCAGAAACGCGCGGGGTTTTCTTGTGCCCTTGGGCGTTTCTTGACGGACAGTTGGTTTGCAAAGGAGGAGAATACCGAATGAAAGCTATGCGATTTATTTTGCTCGCGTTGGGCGCGGCGGCGCTGATGCTGGCGATAACGCCGCACGCGCGCGCAGCGCGGCCCAATTTACCCGGCGGTTTTACACGCGTGCCGATGGGCAGCGGCGTGAGCAGTCCGACCGCGATTGCTTTTAACGGCAATCGGATGTTTGTGACGCAGAAAAGCGGCGAAATCCGCATCGTCCGCGCGAACGGGACGCTGCGAAGCAAGCCATGGACGACGCTGCATGTTTCGACCGAATCGGAACGCGGTTTGTTGGGCATCGCGTTCGACCCGAATTACGCGACCAACCGTTTTGTCTATGTTTATTACACCACGGGTCCCGGCGCGAAAAATTACAACGGTACGCCGGAAAATCGCGTTTCGCGATTGAAACGCCGAACCAACAAACCGGGTTTCCGCGAAAAAATTCTGCTCGACCACATTCCTTCGACGAATGGCAATCACAACGGCGGCGACATTCATTTTGGCTCTGACGGCAAACTTTATATTTCGGTCGGCGAAAGCGGCTGCTGTCCCGACGACGCGCAAACGCTCGATACGCTGCGCGGCAAAATTTTGCGCCTCAATGCCGACGGTTCGATTCCATCCGATAATCCATTTTTCAATACGCCCAACGCGCGTCGCGAGATTTACGCGTATGGTTTGCGGAATCCGTGGCGCTTTACCTTTCGCGCCAATGGCGCGCTCCTTGCGGCGGATGTGGGCCAAGGGACGTGGGAAGAAATTGACCTCATCGCCGCCGGCGCCAATTACGGTTGGAATGAATTTGAGGGGCCCTGTCCGTCGGATAATTTAGCGTGCGATCCCAATGCGGTGAATTACAATGGCACGCACGCGCCGCTTCATTGGTATCATCACTCGAACGGCGGCGAACAGGGCGACGCGATTGCGGGCGGCGTCTTTGCGGAAAATTCCAATTATCCGGCGCCGTATGCGAACGCGTATTTTTATGCCGACGGCGGCGGCGGTTGGGTGCATACGTTGACGCTTGACAACGCGAACCAAGTAACGGCGCAAAATGATTTTGACACAGGGTTGAGTTATCCCGTCGGATTCGGCCGCGACGCGGCGGGCAATGTCTATGTCGTAGATTACGGCGGCGACGTGATTTACAAATACGTTTATACGCCATGAGCGTCTGCGCGCGTCGCATATAAAAGTTTGCGACGCGCGCAGTTGTATTGACGCGCATTGCGCGCGCGTTTTTCGGACAGGCGAACGCGGAAAAAATGCGCGCAGCGTAGCGCGCCGAGAATTGATTTGTCATAGAGACGCGTTCGACATGGGAGCGCGTTCCTATTGAAAATGCATCCAACTTATTTTAGAATGATTACACTTACTGGTACCTCGACTCTTGACGCCGGACCCGCAAGAGAATAACCACAGGAGAAACATGAAGAAACTCGTACTGATGCTCGCTGTTGGCGCATTGCTTTTGACCGCAGCGCCTTTTGCGTTGCCCGCGCGCGCCGCGCCGATGTTTGACGACCCGCAGTTGTGTATCAACGGCAAATTATTCATGGCTGTTCCAACCACCGATGCGATTGATGTGTTTATGGAAGTTGGCTCGAATGTGACGCTGGATTATAACGTGGTGAACTGTGGCGGCGATCCCAATTTGCCGGTCGTTGATCCTGCCCAAGTGACCGTCGGCGGTAAAAAGAATGTGGTGACAGTGCGCGTTCAGACCGCGCCCAAAGCCAAAGTGTTGTTGAGCTATGATGGCAAGTCCAAACACTTTAAAGCGGACAAGTATGGCTGGGTTGAGGTCAGTCGCAAAGTCCATTAGGGCGGCGCGCGCAAGCGTATTGGTGGATGGCAAATTTGAGGAACGCCAAGCCGCTGTCCAAAAAGTATCTGAACCGCGATAGAGTATCGAATACGAGCGTCAAAGGCAACTCCCAGAGTTGCCTTTTTTTCTTGTTTGCAAACTGTGGGAAAATCACCACAATAGGCCTGGCGATTGCCCACCGTCAAGACTTGAAGGGTTTTTGCGATGTATTCCATCGCCGAAACCCTTCGGTCCTTGAAACCGCGCAGATTTTCGAGATGTGGGAAAATCGCCGCGATAGTCCCATTGTCTCAAATAGTCACTCTCGGTATAATAACCTTTGTTCCAAGAGGGTTTCTCGTTTCGGAGTGAATCAGCTTGTCTCTGACATCTATTCCTTGTCCCCATTGCGGGCATCAAAATCCGCCGGGGCTTGCCGTGTGCGATCATTGCGCGACGCCGCTGGCAAACCTCTGTCCCAATTGCGGCTTTGAAAATCCGCGCGGTTTTAAATTTTGCGGCAACTGCGGCACCAATTTGTTGACCGCGAGTTTAGTGCGTCCATCGGATTCGGAGCAATTGCGCCGCGTGCGCGGTTTTATCCCCGGGCAATTGGTGGACAAAATTCTCAATGCCAGCAAACAAATCGAAGGCGAACGCCGCACGGTGACGATTCTCTTTTCCGATGTGGTGGGCTTTACGACCATCTCGGAAAAATTGGACCCCGAAGCGGTCTATACCATTATTGATGAATCGGTTGCGGCGTTCCGCGATGCCATCTTTGCGCACGAAGGCACGCTCGATAAATTTATGGGCGATGGCGTCATGGCGATTTTTGGCGCGCCCGTGATGCACGAAGACGATCCCGCGCGCGCGGTGCGCTGCGCGTTGGATATGCAAGCCGCGCTCAAAACGCTCAGCGATAAATTGGTCGCGCGGCACGGCATTCCGCTGCAAATGCGTATCGGTTTGAATTTGGGCACCGTCGTCGTCGGCGACATTGGCGCGGATTTGAAAATGAACTATACCGCGTTGGGCGATACGGTGAATGTGGCTTCGCGTTTGCAGGGCGTAGCGGAACCCGGTACGATTCTGGCGAGCCGCGCCGTATATGAAGAAACGCGCGCGCTGTTTGATTTCAGCGAATTGGGGTCTATTCGCGTCAAAGGGCGCGCCGAACCGGTGGAAATCTATCAGGCGCTCGGCGTGAAACGCGAACCGCAGAGCGTGCGCGGGATTCCCGGTTTGTCGGCGCCGATGGTTGGGCGCGAACGCGAATTGGCGCAGCTGCAACAAGCGTTGACGGATTTGCTGCCGCGCCAGCGCGGCGGCGTTGTGATGATTACCGGCGAAGCGGGCATGGGCAAAACGCGCCTCGTCGCCGAAGCGCAACAATGGCTGACGGATTCCGCTTTGCCTCAAACGTGGCGTATCGCGCAAGGCAAATGTTTTGCCTACGGTCAATCCGCGTTCGAGATTTTTTTACAGCTCTTGAACAAGCTGTTTTTCATTCAACCCGAAGACACGCCCGAAACGACGCACGCAAAAATTGCGGCGCGCGTGCAGCGCCTCTTTCCCGATACTCAAACCCAATATCAGATTTTGCCGTATCTGGAAAACTTGATGGATTTGCCGCCGCTCGAACACGATTTGGCGGAACGGATTCGTTATCTCGAACCCGCGCAGCTGCGTCAACAAACTTTTGTCGCCGTGCGCGATTTGTTGCTGCGCGAAGCGCAAGCCGAGCCGCTCATTTTGATTCTCGAAGATTTGCATTGGTTGGATAAAGCGTCGCTGGATTTATTGCATTATGTCTTTAGCGCGACGGCCGAAGCGCCTTTGCTGATTATATGTCTGGCGCGCCATTCCGAAAATCAGGTGAGCGCCCAAATCGAACGCTTTGCCGCGACGGCCTTGGAAGAACATTTTACGCGGATTGTTTTACAGCCCTTGACCGTGACGGAAAGCGCGGCGCTGGTGGATTTGTTGTTGACCATTTCCGAATTGCCCGAAACGCTGCGTCAATTGATTATTCAACGCGCCGAAGGGAATCCGTTTTTTCTCGAAGAGATTTTGCGCGCATTCATTGACCGTAATTTGATTCGACGACGCCTCGACCGTTGGGAAGTGACGCCCACCGCAGACCTCAACGCTTTTCAGGTGCCGCGCACGTTGGAAAGTTTGATTATGACGCGCATGGATAGTTTGCCCGAACCGACGCGGCACACGGCGCAATGCGCGGCGGTCATCGGACGCGATTTTTCGGATTCGGTTTTGTTACATATTTCCGATAACAATCCGGTGCGCCAAGAAAATGATTTGCAGGAATTGATGGATCACGAAGTGGTCGTCCAAACTCTGCGTTTGCCTGAACGTCAATTCGCGTTTCGACACGTACTCACGCAGCAAACGATTTACAACAGCGTGCTGGTGCGGCGACGCGAACAATTGCATCACAAAATCGCGCAGGCGATTGAAGAGCTGTATCCAACGCGGCTCGAAGAACAAACCGAACGGTTGGCGTTTCATTACAACGAGAGCAAGGATGCCGTTCGCACCCTGCCGTATCTGGTGCGTTCCGCCGAACGCGCCGCCGCGCGTTTTGCCAACGCCGAAGCATTGGGATATTTTCGTTCGGCGTTGGAATTGGCGCCGCGCGCCAATGCCGCCGTCGAAACGCGTTTGCGGATTCTCGTCGGTTTGGGCAACTCGCAAGCGCATGTGGGCGACTTTGAGGGCGCGACCCAGAGCTTGACCGGCGCGTGGCAATTGGCGCCGCAGCTCGCGTCGCAAAGCGCGCGCGCGCGCCGCGCCGCCGAAATCGCGCGCCGCCTCGGCCGCGTGCATGAACGACACGGCAAGTATGACGAGGCGATGCGCTGGCTCGAATTGGCGCATCGCGAAATTGATAACGTGCCGGATTCCGCGCGCACCGTCGAACGCGTCCGCATCTATTTGGAAATTGGCTGGGTGCATTATCGGCGCGGCAATTTGGACGAGGCGCAAGCATGGCGGCTCAAAGCGCTTGAAATTGCCGAGGGCTTGGATTATTATGCCGAGATGGGTTCGGCGTACAATGGACTCGCCGCCGTCGCGAATTTGCAAGGCGATTGGCAGCGCGCGATTCAATATGCCCAACGCGGCTTGGAATTGCGCGAGCGCATCGGCGACGTCGAAGGCATGAGCCGTTCTCATTCCAATCTCGGCGCGATTTTGCTCAATACGGGCGAATGGGACCGCGCTTTGCCGCACTTGCTCAAGAGCTTGGAACTAAAGAAACGCATCGGCGATGTGCGCTATTTGGTGTCGGCGCAAATCAATCTCGGCTTGTATTATTTATTCAAGAGCGATCTGGTCAATGCGCGTCTCTATTTGAATCAAGCGCGACAGGGCGCGGAAAAATTGCACGACCCCAACGCGCTGTGTCTGGCGCTCAATTCGCTCGCCCAAGTCGAGGCGACGGAGGAACATTTGGACGCCGCGCAAAAACTTTTGACCGAATCCATCGCGCTGGCGGAAAAATCCGGCGTCCGCGAATGGCACGCCGAAGCGCTTTCGATTTTGGCGCAGGTCGAATTGCGGCGCGGCAAATTGGATGCGGCGCGCCAAGCGAGCGAACGCGCGTTGGATTTGGCGCGCGCGGCGGGTTACCGGCAGACAGAGTCGAATGCGCTGCGCGAGGCGGGCAGCGTCGCCCACGCGCAGCGAAATTTTGTCCAAGCCGAACAAGATTTGATTCGCAGCATCGAAATGTCGCGCGCGCTGACCAGCCCGTATGAAGCGGCGCGCGGCGAATTGGAATTGGGTTTGTTGTATGCCGATATGGGTTCTCTGCCGCAAGCGCGCAAGCTGTTGGAACGCTGTCTGGCGACGTTTCAACAATTGGGCGCGGCGTATTTTTCGCAGCGCGCCGCCGCGGCGTTGGCGCGTCTGGCTTGAGCGCGCTCGTTCGTAATTTATTTTTTATGCGTATGCGTAGCGACCTCCGTTTGATTCCGTTCTTTGCCGACCTTTCCGATGACGTGATTCTTGCCATCGAAAAGTATTGTCGCCGCGAGCATTACAGTCGCGGGGAATTGGTTTTTGCCGAAGGCGACTTTGGCGACCGTATGTACATTATCCAGTCGGGCCAAGTCAAGGTCATTTCCGAAAAGAATGGCAGCGAACGAATTTTTTCCTATCTCAACCCCGGCAACTTTTTTGGCGAAACCGCGCTCTTGACCGGCGAACCGCGCAATGCCGGCGTGCGCGTGGTGATTGATTCGGATTTGATTTCGCTCGGTCGCCAAGAATTGCAAGAGCTGATTGAACGCTATCCGAATATCGCCGTCGAAATTACGCGCGAGCTGTCGCGCCGTCTGACGCGCCAAATCCAAAGTCCCGTTCAACAAGAGGAATTGAATATCGTCGCCGTCGTCGGGCAGCAAGCGCCGGTGCTGGCTGAACAGATTGCCAAGCTGACCGGCGAAGAAGTTTTCTTGTTTGATTTGGGCGGGCTGGGCAATATGCCGGTGGACCAGACCACTTTATCGCAAGAGGGCGTGCAGTTGGCGCGCGGCGGACAAAATTTAACGGCGGACGAATTGCCCGCGCGGCTCAGCTCGTTGGTCCAAGATTATTTTTGGGTCATTCTTGCTATCCCGCTGCGCCCCTCGTTATTGACCATCAAGGCGATTGATTTGGCGGACGTGACGATTCAATTGGCGGACGCGCCGGAACGCTGGTTGACCCAAGCCGTCACGCGCAATTTCATGGTCGTCAAACCGGAACCGAAACGCATCGCGCGTTTGGCGCGCAAAATCGCGCGGCGGCAGGTGGGGCTTGCGCTGTCGTCGGGCGGCGCGCGCGGTTTGGCGCATATCGGCGTGCTGGAAGTATTCGAGCGCGAACGAATTCCGGTGGACATGCTCGCGACGGCTTCGATGGGTTCGATTGTCGGCGCGCTGTACGCGGCGGGCGCGTCGGTGGATGAAATGAAACAGGTCGCCCAATTGATGCAAAAGCAAACGAATTTGCTCAAAGGGTTTTCGATGTGGGATATTGGTTTGCCGCCGCGTTCGGGTTTGGTGCGCGGAACCAAGACGCTCGATTATTTTCGCAAGATTTTGCAAAACAAAAATTTTGAAGATTTGGAACTTCCGTTAACGGTGGTGGCGTGCGATGTGATTACGGGCGAAGAGGTGCAATTTGATTCGGGGCCCATCGCCGACGCGGTGCGCGCTTCGATTTCGATGATTGGCATTTTTGAACCGCCGCGCATCGGCGACCATTTTTTAATTGACGGCGGGACGGTGAATCCAGTGCCGACTTCGATTCTCAAAGACAAGCGCGCGGATGTGATTGTGGCGTCGAGCGTCATTCCCGGTTTGTCCGAACGGATGCACCGCAAAGAACAACTCAAGACCGGCAAAGCGCCGAACGTGGTTGCGATTGTGATG
Source organism: Anaerolineae bacterium (assembly GCA_022072245.1). Classification (GTDB taxonomy): domain Bacteria; phylum Chloroflexota; class Anaerolineae; order UBA4142; family SHND01; genus SHND01. Next base: position 6,847 of record JAJVIA010000011.1, on the reverse strand, counting down.
GGCGCGCTCGAAATCATGGAAAGCGAAATTATCCGTCAACGCGCCGAAGCGATTGACGTCATGATTCAACCGGATGTGGCGCAGTTCACGATTTCGGATTTTGACCGCGTAGAAGAAATTATTCAGGTCGGGCGCGAAGCGGCGCAGCGCGCGCTGCCGCAGTTGCGGCAGCTGTTGGCGCCGCAGCCGCGCGCCAAATCATACGCCGCCTGATTCTCAATGGCTCTGCCAACGTCCGCGTCGGTAGAGCCATTTTTTTATTCCCATGAATGATACTGCCGAATATGCCGCCTTGTCGGCGCGCATCGCCGCGTTGGAAACTTTGCTGCGCGTCACGAGCGAATTGACCGCCGAGTTGGACCACGAAGCGCTGCTGACCAAAATTTTGCGCGCGGCGATGCAGGTTACGGACAGCAACGCGGGTTCGTTATTGCTGTATGACGCCGCGGTCAAGGCGCTAGTCTTTCGCGTGGTCGTCGGCGGCGGCGGGGACGCGCTCAAGGGGACGGCGGTGCCGGTGACGCAGGGCATCGCGGGCCAAGTGTTTTCGGAACAGCGCGCGGTCCAGGTGGACGACGCCGAAACGGACGCGCGTTATTTTCGCGCGCCGGCGGGCAGCGTCGGTTTGCAGATTCGCCAATTGCTCGCCGTGCCGCTCACCGTCAAGCGCCGCGCGCTCGGCGTCCTCGAAGTGATGAACAAGCGCACGGGCGAAAGTTATTCGGCGGACGAGGTAGAATTGTTGACGGCGTTCGCGGCGCAGAGCGCGATTGCGCTCGAAAACGCGCGGTTGTACGGCAACGTCTTGCAAGAACGCGACCGGATTCTCGCCGTCGAAGCGGCGGTGCGTCACGAATTGGCGCGCGATTTGCACGATGGGCCCGCGCAAATGCTCGCGGCGGTGGTGATGCAAACGCGCATTGTGCGCGATGTGGCGCAGCAGGATCCCGCGCGCGTCTTGATGGAAATAGCGCCGTTGGAAGCGACGGCCGTCAAGGCGTTGTATCAAACGCGCAATATCATGTTTGACTTGCGCCCGTTGATTTTAAAAGAGCAAGGTTTGCGCCCCGCGTTGGAGCAATATGTTTTGCGGCTGCGGATGGTGGAACCGTTTCAAATTTTTCTCGACGTCGAAACGCTGCGCGCGCGCTGGCCGTCGAAACACGAAGCCGCGATTTTTGCGATTGTTCAGGAAGCGGTCGGTAACGCCAAAAAACACGCCAAGCCGCAAAATGTGTGGATTCAAGCGCGTCAAGACGAGACGCGTTTAGAGATCCAAGTGCGCGATGACGGACGCGGTTTTGATGTGGCGCAAGTTCAAGCGGCGTACAGCACGCGCGGCTCGCTCGGTTTATTGAATATGCGCGAACGCGCGGAAATGGTCAACGGCGTTTTGGAGATTACATCGGCGCCGCAGCAAGGCGCGCGCGTTCAATTGAGCGTGCCGCTGCCGTCGTGACCGCCAAGCGTTTTTGCGCCTCTAATTTTTTCTGCAAAGCGCGCGCGTCATCGGCGCAATGACCGTTCTTTTTGTCGCTTTAGGGTTCGGGCTGCCACCAGCCAAATACGCCGTGTCCGCCGTTCTTGGAAATTTGCGTCAGCGCGTGTGTGGTTAAATCCACCAGATATTGGCCGCTTGTATCAAAAAAGGCAATCTGTTTGCTGTCGCGTGACCAAGCGGGCCACGGGCTATCCGCGCCGACTTGGGTGAGGCGCGCGAATTTTTTGCCGTCCGGCGTGACGCTCCACAAATCCCACGGCAAGCCGTCGGCGTACGCGGGCGGCGCAAAAAGGCAGAGCAGTTGCGGCGCGCACGCGGGCGCGTTCCAAGATTGCAAACCGGGCAAGGGGCGCGTATTCGGCCCGGACGCGGTAAATAAAATTTGCGAACCGTCGGGCGCGTATTGCGGCGAAGAAATCATGACAAAAACTTGGTCGCTCAATAATTCGCGCGCATCCGAACCGTCCAGCTGGGCGCTCCACAACCCGGCGGTGAAATCAGTCGTATTGAAACGCACAAAGACAATGGTTTTGCCATCCGGCGCTTCGGTGGACATGCGCGCATTTTCGATGATGGTCTGCGGTTGTCCGCCGGTCGCGGGGATGCGTTGAATCGAGGACGCTTGTTGGTTGGGCGGCACGGGATAGGACGCGGTAAAGTAAATCCATTTGCCATCCCAAGAATAATGGGGCCAGTTGTACGATGTTTTATCGTCGGGCGGAATCAGCACAGGTTCATTTTGCGAACCGTCCAGCCGCGCGCGATAAAGCGCGTTTTGCGCGTTGCCTTGCGCGTTCAAACTACTGCGAATATAGACGAATGAATTGCCGTCGGGCGCGAAACTCGGCGCGTCCGCCAACAGTTCTGGCGTAGGTTTAATGACCGGCTGCGCTTTGCCCGTCGCCGCGTCCTGAAGCCAGATGCTGCCGTCGCCGGGAGCGAAAATAAATTTGCCGGTGAGCGCGGGCGGCGCGGCGGACGAGCCATCCAAAAGCGACGCGCGCACGGTCGGCCGTTCCAACGTGACGGCGGGGCGTGCGAACGAATCGGGCGCGGGCGCGTTAGCGCTGGCGCAGCCCAATAGCCCGCCGCTCAAAAGCGCGCATCCAAACAGGATGAAATAAAATTTTGACATCATTTAACAATCAAGTATAGCATATTCATCCGATTCGTTTAGGCAATTTCTTTGATGATTTCCTACATCGCGTAGAAAGCGTTCTCTAACGCTCCCAACGCGTAGAAAGCGTTCTCTAACGCTGATGCGGCGCATTAGAGAATGTGTCCTACGCGCAAGTTGCGGGTAATCGCCAGAGTTTTCAGGTTGGCAAAGCGTCAAGTTTGCATATAATTATTTTTCTGAACCGAAAACATTCACGTTTTGCAAAGCGAGTTTTTTCTTTATGACGAC
>JAJVIA010000011.1:0-3838 GCA_022072245.1 Anaerolineae bacterium | reverse complement strand
TCCTACGCGCAAGTTGCGGGTAATCGCCAGAGTTTTCAGGTTGGCAAAGCGTCAAGTTTGCATATAATTATTTTTCTGAACCGAAAACATTCACGTTTTGCAAAGCGAGTTTTTTCTTTATGACGACTACGCGAGACTATTACGAAATTTTGGGCGTGCCGCGCACCGCGTCGGCGGACGAGCTCAAGCGCGCGTTTTATAAATTGGCGCGCCAGTATCATCCCGACGTCAACAAGGAACCGGACGCGGCGGCGAAATTCAAAGAAATCAACGAGGCGTATCAAGTGTTGTCCGACGCGGACAAGCGCGCGATGTATGACCGTTTTGGTCAGGCGGGCGTGAATAATGCGGCGGGCGGCGGCGACCCCGGTTTCAGCGACATTCCGTTTAACGACATTTTTGAAAGTTTGTTTGGCGCGGGCTTTGGCGCGCGTCCCCGGTCGCGGCGCGGACCGCAACCGGGCGCGCATTTGAAAATTGCGCTCACGCTGGAATTTGAAGAAGCGGTCTTTGGCGCGGACAAGGAAATTTCGGTGCCGCGTTTGGAAACGTGTCCGTCGTGCAAAGGCAGCGGCGCGGAACCCGGCACGACGCCGACGCGCTGTCCGCAATGTCGCGGCACGGGCGAAGTGCGCCGCGCGACGCAATCTATCTTTGGTCAATTTATCAATGTCGCGCCCTGTCCGCGTTGTAACGGCGAAGGCGAAATTATCAGTACGCCGTGTCACGAATGCGGCGGCCAAAAACGCGTGCAGGTGATGCGTAAATTGGTCGTCAAAGTTCCGCCGGGCGTGGACGGAGGCACGCAGATTCGTTTGCAAGGCGAAGGCGAAGCCGGCACCGGCGGCGGCCCGAACGGCCATTTGTACGTCCAGATTGCGATTAAACCGCATCCCAAATTCAAACGCGACAATCAAGATTTGTTGTACGAATTGCCGTTGAATTTCGCGCAAGCCGCGTTGGGCGCGGAAATTGCGGTGCCGACGCTGGAAGGCGGCGACGAGCTGTTAAAAATTCCCGCCGGCACACAGAACGGCAAAACGTTTCGCATCAAGGGCAAGGGCGTGCCAAATTTGAAACGCAGCGGACGCGGCGATTTGATTGTGACGGCGATGATTGCGGTGCCGACGCATCTTTCCGAAAAACAAAAAGCGCTGCTGCGCGAATTTGCCCGGACGTTAGAGGACACGCCGCCGAGCGAAGACAAGGGATTTTTTGAACAGATCAAAGACGCGATCATGGGTTCGTAACTCGCGTTACGCTGCCCCGCGAAAAAAATAGCGTGAAAATGTACGGCAAATGGCGATGAATTCGACCGCCGAAATTTGCCCTACCGCTGCGTAACATGAATTCGTAAGACAAACTTTTCAAGCGCGAATCTATGCTTGCTGCGCGAATCCAAAACATTCGACAGGGCATAGGTTCGCGCTTTATTGTACGACGACGAAATTTGCGCGATGAATGTGATTGAATTGTCTCTGCGCGTGGACGCCGAAAGCGCCGAAGCGCTTGCCGCCGCGTTCAATGAATACGCGTATGGCGGCGCGGTCATCGAGCAGGTGATTACGCCCGAACAGGACGAAACGCTCGACGCCGCGCGCCCGTACACCGTGCGCGCGTTTTTGCTCAAGGATGAAACGCTCGCGGAAAAACAGCGCGCCATCGAGCGCGCGGTGTGGGCATACTCGATGCTGCGCCCGGTCGGCGAACTCGAAACGCGCGAATTGGCGGAAGAAGATTACGCGCACGCGTGGAAGAAATTTTATACCGTGCTGCACGTCGGCGCGCGCACCGTCATTAAACCGTCGTGGCTCGCCTATACGCCGCGCGCCGACGAGATTGTGATTGAACTCGACCCCGGCATGGCGTTCGGCACGGGTTTGCATCCGACGACGCGTTTGTGTTTGGCGCTGCTGGAAAAATATGTGACGCGCGGCATGACGGTCTTGGATGTCGGCACGGGTTCGGGAATTCTCGCCATCGGCGCGGCGAAACTCGGCGCGGCGTTTGTGGACGCGCGCGACATTGACCCCATCGCCGTCGAAACCGCGCAGAAAAATATCGCGGCAAGCGGTTTGACGGAGCGGGTGCGCGTTTCGCGCGCCAGTGTAACCATTTCGTCCGCCGCGCATCCATACGATTTGGTTGTCGCCAATATCTTTGCGGATACGATTGCGGAACTGACGCCCGCGCTGCGGGCGCACTTGAAAAGCGACGGCGTATTTATCGGTTCGGGTATTTTGGTCGAACGCGCTCACTTGGTCGAACAGGCAATGGCGGCGCACAATCTGACGCTCGTCGAAAAATGTCAAGAGGCGGATTGGCTGGCGATGGCGTACCGTCCCGCGCCGCAGAGTCCATGACGCACCGTTTTTTTGTCGCGCCGGATTCGATTCGCGGCGACGCGGTTTTTTTTAGCGCCGCGCAGGCGCATCAATTGCGCGCGGTACTGCGGATGCGCGCGGGGCAGGAAATTCTTGTCCTCGATAATCGCGGCGGCGAATATCGTGTGGCGCTGCGGGATATTTTGCCCGACCGCGCGCGCGGCGAAATTATCGAACGGCGCGCGGCGCGCGGCGAACCTGCGACCCAAATTTATTTGTATCAGGCGCTGCTCAAAGCCGACAAGCTGGAATGGGTTTTGCAAAAGGGGACGGAAGTGGGCATCGCCGCGTTTACGCCAATCCACGCCGCGCGCGCGGTGACGCATGGGGCGAGCCAACAAAAATTCGCGCGCTGGATGCAGATTGTGACCGAAGCGGCGGAACAGGCGGGGCGAGGTAAGATACCGCGCCTTCAAACGCTCCAAGCCCTTGACGCCGCGCTCGCCGCCGCGCAAACGGATGGCGGTAAAATTTTTATCTTGTGGGAAAATGAAACGGCGTGGGATTTGCGGCGCGCGCTGGACGACGCGCCGACGCAAACGCTTCATCTTTTTGTCGGACCGGAAGGCGGGTGGAGCGCGTCAGAAATCGAGATGGCGCAAGCGTATGGCGCGCGCAGCGTTACATTGGGTCCGCGCATCTTGCGCGCGGAAACCGCCGCCATTGTCGCCGCGAGCGCGATTTTTTTTGCGCGCGGCGAGATGCAGCGCGCGGCGGAATGAATCCGTCGGGGCAGCGGATATTTTTTTGAGGGAATACGCATGACAGAAAACGTAATTATCATTGGTTCGGGACCGGCGGGCTTGACCGCCGCGCTGTACACGGCGCGCGCGAATTTGAATCCGCTTTTGATTAGCGGCAATGAATTTGGCGGACAAATCGCGTTGACGAACGAAGTGGAAAATTATCCGGGGTTTCCCGATGGCATCACCGGGCCCGAATTGACGGAATTGATGAAACAGCAAGCTGAAAAATTCGGCGCGCGTTTCGAGTCCGACCATGTGCAGCGCGTAGATTTTCAAACGCATCCCTTTGTCTTGGAGACGGAAAATGGCGCGCGCTATGAAACCAAAAGCGCGGTGATTGCGACGGGCGCGTCGCCGCGTCGTTTGGGCGTGCCGGGCGAATTGGAATTGACGGGACGCGGCGTTTCGTACTGCGCGACCTGCGACGGGTTTTTCTTTCGCGGCAAAGAGGTGGCGGTCGTCGGCGGCGGCGACAGCGCGCTGCAAGAAGGTTTGTTCCTGACGCGTTTTGCCGCGCGCGTGCATATCATTCATCGCCGCAGTCAATTGCGCGCGCAGCCCATTTTACAAGCGCGCGCCAAAGAGAATCCGAAAATCAATTTTGTGTGGGACAGCATCGTCGAAAAAATACACGGTGACGGCGCGCTCGACGCGGTGGATTTGATCAATGTGCGTACGGGCGCGGCGAGTCAATTGCCGGTGCAAGGG
>JAJVIA010000084.1:29118-56168 GCA_022072245.1 Anaerolineae bacterium | reverse complement strand
TCAATCGCCTTGCGCAAACGGCGCGCCGCCTCTTGCAAATCTTGTGGCGCATACAAACTAAACGCGACGCGCAGCGCATTTGTTCCGCCGCCTTCGACAAAGAAACGCGCGCCGTGAATGAAATCCACATTGTGTTCCGCCGCGCGCGCGCGTAAAGCTTGCGTGTCAACCGTTTCGGGCAAATTTATCCACACAAAAAATCCGCCGCCCGGTTTCTCGAACGTCGCAGACCCAAGCTGCCGCGTTATCGCGTCGCATAACGCGTCGCGGCGTTCGCGGTACGCCGCGCGCAATTTTTCGATTTGCGCGTCGTACATTCCCGCCTCGCAAAACGCGGCAACGAGCATCGCGGTAAAGTGATTCACGCCGCCGCCGCTATCGCGCAAACCGCCGAGCGCGAGACGCTGCACCTGTTCCGCCTTGCCGGTGAGCCAACCGAGCCGCAAGCCGGGCGCCAGCGCTTTGGCAAACGACCCCATACGCAGCACAACGCCATCGGGCGCCATGCTCCACAAGGACGGCGGCGCGGGCGCATCGTACGCGAGTTCGCGGTACACGTCGTCTTCCACAATCAATAAATTTTCGGCTTGCGCGACTTTGAGCAAACCGCGTCTGCGTCCTCTGCTCAATGACACGCCCGTCGGATTGTGGAACGTAGGAATGATGTACAAAAATTTGGGACGCTTGCCCGCGCGTTTCAATTCCAACAACGTGGTTTGCAAAGCGTTGACGCGCAAACCGTCTTGGTCGGTTGGAATCGTAATAACGTCCAGATGATGGTCGCGCAAAATGCGTACGGCGAGGTGGTACGTCGGCGCTTCCACCAGAACCGTATCGCCGGGCTGCGTAAAATGAATACAGATTTGGTCGAGCGCGTCGGAATTGCCGCCCGTCAGCATAATCTGTTCGTGCGTCAGCGTGCGCCCTTCGTGTCGCTGCACGCGCCGCCAGAGATAATCGAGCAGCGGGCCCGCGCCCGCGTCCGCGCCATAGCCGAGCATGTCCGCGCCAAATTGTTTTTGCGCGAGTTTGAGCGCGCGCTGCATGTCCGCGACGGACAAGAGCTGCGGGTCGGGCTGGCCCCATGCGAGGTCAATGACGCCGGGTTTTAGCGCGAGTTGAACGGTTGGAAAAGACATTACCCAATGCGTGGTTGCGGACGCACATTCATGCCGCGTCCATCTTTACGGCGAACCATTTTCGGGTTCGATTCCCAACGCGCGCAGCTGCGCCGCCAAACGCTTGGCGCGTTGTTCCGCGTAATCGGCCCGCTGTTCCGCTTGGTCGGCGCGCTGCTCGGCTTGGTCGGCGCGCTGTGCGGCGTGTTCCGCGCGCTGCTCGGCTTGGTCGGCGCGCTGTCCTTCATAGTCCGCCCGTTGTTCAGCCAGCTGTTTTTGTTCCGCCAATTCCGTAAAAGTCAAAAAGCGCGCGCCGTCCGGACGAAATAAATCCAATTCGCCATCCCGCAATTCAAAACGGATTTGAAGGCGCGGACTGACCCAACCGTGCATCGTTTCAATTTCTTCCAGCAACTCGCCGCGCCGCTGCCACCCGCTCAATTCGCCGCGGTCCGGGTCATAGACATAGTACTCTTGTACGCCATAACGCTCGTAAAAGCGGAATTTGCGCGTCATCTCGGCGACCGTATTGCCGGGCGAAAGAACTTCAAACACGACCTGCGGCGCGATGCCCTCTTCGCGCCATTGCAAATAGGACCCGCGGTCTCCTTTGGGTCGCCCAAACACCACCATCGCATCCGGCGCGACGCGGATTTCAGGATGACCTTCGACGGGATACCACAAAAAATCTCCCGCTACAAAAATGGAAGGGTCCGACGCGAACAACGCTTCCAGCCCTTCTTTAATGGTGACAATGTAACGAAATTGCTTGGTGTTGTCCGCCATGGGCTTGCCGTCGCTTTCGGGATAAATAATTTCCGTCTTGGTTTGTGGGGTTTGTATTTGCATTTGCATAATTTTATTCCTCAACCGCCGAGCCAAAGAGCGCGCGCTTATTATACCGCAAATCCAACCGCGCGTGCCGGACGCTTGCCAATACGCCAACGTCCAAGCGTTCGGCGATCCAAGCATCGCGCCATTTGGGTTTGCGCGGCGATAAAATAAAAAACGACGCGCAGCTTTCGCTGCGCGTCGTTCCATTTTCAAGCTATGCGTCGCTCGGTCTAAATTTATATCCGTACACCAACAACCCGCGTTCGCCATCCTCTTCCCGTATCTTGCGCGTCACCATTTCCACGCGCATACCAATGGTCAGTTTGTCTTCGTTCACATCGGTCAACATCGCTTCGACCATGGGCCCTTCGTCCAATTTAATCATGCCGACGGAATAGGGCGCGTATTGTTCAAACCCGGCGGGCGCGGAACGCAATGTGGTGAACGAATACAATTCGCCGCGACCGCTGAATTGAAACAAATCAAATTCCGTGCCGCGACATTTGGCACACACTTGGCGCGGCGGAAAAAATTTCGCGTCGCATTTCAAGCAGACATTGCCGACGAGTTGATACCGCTGCGCGCGCAAACGCCAATGCGGCGCCAAGTTATCCGCCATCAGTTTTTGCCTTTCAAAATATGCGTCGCCGCCGTCGCCGCGACGCCGCCAAGCGATTGCGTCATGGCAATCCGCGCGTTCGGCACTTGATTTTTCCCGGCTTCGCCGCGCAATTGCTGCGTCGCCTCGACCACTTGGTACACGCCGCTCGCGCCAATCGGATGGCCGCGCGCTTTCAAGCCGCCCATCGTGCTGATAGGCAATTTGCCGTACAGCGAGATTCCGCCATCGCGCGCCAAATAGGTCCCGGCGCCGCGCGGGGCGAACCCCGCCGCTTCCAGCGACATGGGCGCGACAATCGAGAACGCGTCATGCAATTCAAACAAGTTAATGTCTTGCGGCGTCACGCCCGCTTGCGCGTACGCTTTGATGGACGAAAGTTCCACCGCGCGCAGCCACAGCGGGTCTTGGCGGTCATGCAAGGCGAGCGTATCCGTCGCCAGCGCGCTGGCTTGAATCGCCACCGCGCGCGCGGCATTGCCGTTCAAATTTTCACTGCGCGACAAAATCAAAGCCGCCGCGCCATCGCAAACGGGCGACGCGTCAAAAAGCGAAATCGGGTCAGCGACCTTTTTCGCTTTGGTAAATTGCTCCAGCGTCACGCTCTTGCGAAACATCGCGTTCGGATTATGCACCGCGTTCTTGTGCGCGTTCAAAGCGAACGGCGCAAAATCTTCTTCGACCAAATCGTATTCGTACATGTAACGGCGCATCATGAGCGCGTTGAGTCCGACGAACGAGATGCCGTTCGCCGCTTCGTATTCGCCATCGGCTGCCATCGCCAAACCCGCCGTGACGCTGCCATTCCACAAATCGGTCATCTTTTCAACGCCGACGACCGCCACGCGACGATATTGTCCCGACGCGATGGCGAGATACCCCGCGTGGACCGCGCTGCCGCCCGCGCCGCACGCGGCTTCCACTTTCATCGCCGCGACGCCGCTCATGCCAAGCTGATCCGCAATCAAGGCGCCGAGATGCTCTTGACGCGTCAATTCGCCGCTCAACATATTGCCGACGTAAATGGCATCCACTTGGTCCACATGCGCGTCTTGTAACGCGGCGAGAACCGCAGCTGTAGCAAGTTGCCGTAAATCTTTTTCCCAATGTTCGCGCACGGGCGTTTGGCCAATTCCAATAATTGAAACGTCTCGCATAAGTTTATTAGTGCAAGTGTGAGTTGGCGCGAAAGTGCGATAGTTGAAATAAAGAACGATTCTTTCACCATCGCACGATTGCACTATCGCACTATTTTACTATCCTCCCACAATTGTTTCGTCAAATACATTTGCCCGAGATGTTCGAAATAGCGCTTGGAAATTTCGGGCGGCAGTACAAAATTCAAAATTAGCGAGGGGCAGCCGCGCTTTGCTCTGGGAATTTCTAATTTTGAATTTGCGCTCGTCAATTCATCACCAACTTGTTTCTAAATCTGGCATACCGCGCGTAATCAATCAGTTCGCGGCGCGCGGTGTACCAAGCCGTACGTTTTGCCAAATCGCGGCGTTCCAAAATTTTGTCGGTCACGACGTACGAAAACGCGTCGCTGCCCGCGCCCGAACCGAACGAGACGAGCAAAATTCTATCGCCCGGTTTGGCGTTATCCAAAACATTCGTCATGCCGATTAGCGCCGCGCCCGCGTACGTATTGCCGATTTTGTTGACGAGCAAGCCGGGCGCCACCTGGTCGCGCGTGAAACCCAATTGCGCGGCCGCTTGCAGCGGAAATTTTGCATTGGGCTGATGAAAAATCGCCCACTGAAAATCGCGCGGCGTCAACTGCATCAATTCCAAAAAATTCTGCGTCGCCGCGAGCGTGTGCGCGAAATACGCGGGTTCGCCGGTGAAACGATTGCCGTGTTCGGGATAATGTTGATAGGCGCGGCGAAAAAAATCGGGCGTATCGGTGACATACGAATACGAACCTTCCAGAACTGCCAGCGCGTTTTCGGCGGGGCCCATAATGTACGCGCCGCCGCCCGCGCCCGCCGTATATTCCAACGCATCGTGCGGCCGCCCCTGCGCCGTGTCCATCCCAATCGCCAACGCGTAATCCGTCATTTCGCTGCCGACGAGCGCAATCGCCGCCTGCATCGCTTCGGTGCCGGCTTTGCACGCGAATTGCCAATCGCCTGCCAAAATCGCGCCGCTGGCGCCCAACGCTTCAGCGACGAGCGTTGACGAGGGTTTCACCGCGTACGGATGCGATTCACTGCCGACCCACACCGCGCGCAACGTGCGCGGGTCAATTTGCGCGCGCGCCAGCGCGTTGCGCGCGGCTTCGACGCTCATCGTAATCGTATCTTCGTCGAGCCCCGGAACCGCCTTTTCTTCAATCGGCAGCCCGTCGTCCGCTCCGCCCCACACGCGCGCGATTTCACTCGCCTTGATGCGATAGCGCGGCACATACGCGCCGTACCCGACAATGCCGACCTCACGTTTTGGTTTCATTATATGCGACATAAAATTAGCTTTTCACTTTGCGCTTTTTACTTGGCTCTTGTTCCAACCTGCGCGCGTGCAATTTCATGTGTCCTTTTTGAATGCCGTCGGTCGCCAGCGCGCGCAGCGCCGCTAGGTTTTGCGCCAAGCCCACCGCCGCCATGACGCCAGCCAACTCGGGACCTGATTTGACGCCGAGAATCCGCAAGGCAATCTGCGCGACTTGATGGACGCGCGTCAAGCCGCCTACGATGCCCACCGCAAGCGGCAGTTCAAGACTGCCAATCAAATCGCCATTGTTCGCGAGTTCCCAATGCGTCAAGGGACGATACCCGCCATCGCGCGCGGCATAGGCGTGCGCGCCCGCTTCCAGCGCGCGAAAATCGTTTCCCGTTGCCAACGCGAGCGAATCAATGCCGTTCATAATGCCCTTGTTGTGCGTCGCCGCGCGATATCGGTCCACCTCTGCCAAGACTTGGGCTTCGACCACCAAACGCGCGACCTCGTGGCCGCCCAACGCGTCCGCCGTAACGCGGCATGTCGCGCGCGCCAGACGGCGGTCCGAAAGATTGGTCAAGATGCGTAAATTGACGCGTCCGCCGGTCAACTCGGCAAGCCGCGGCGCGATATTTTCACACGCTGTATTGACCAAATTCGCGCCCATCGCGTCGCGCGTGTCAAAGGCGAGATACACTACGAGCATGGGCCCGCTGCGCGTATGAAAAAATTCGCGGACGGTAATGTCGCGCGCGCCGCCGCCGCGCTTGATGAGATTCGGATGCGGCGCGTTCGCCAACGCCAACAATTCGTCGCGTGCATCCAAAATGTGATTGTGACTGGCGCGCAGTGTTTGGATCGTTTCAGCCAATTGCACAGCGTCCGCCTCCGGGTCAAGGTTATCTTGGAACATTACCTGAACCTGCCCGACCAGAACCGGCTCTTGCGCCCAAGCATGAAAACCGCCTGACGCACGAACGATTTTTGCGGCATAACTGCACGCGGCGATAATGGACGGTTCTTCTGTAACCAGCGGGATTAAATAATCGCGGTCATTTATTGTAAAGTTCGCGGCAATGCCCAAAGGCAGACTGTACAGCCCGACGGCGTTTTCCACCAACTTGTCGGCTTGGGCAATTTCCAGCCCGCCCGACAATAACGCGTCAATCTGGGAAGCGTCAAGGTCCGCCAAATTGGCAAGCCACTCGATGCGCTGCCCTGGCGACAGATTGTAAAAACCCTCCAAACGTGACGAATAATCCATACTCACCTCAGCGATGATACGATAAAAACACTACAAAAGACTGTAGGGACACTGCCAAAAGCTATCAGGATTGTAAAATCTTGTACAATTGGCATTTTTGGGGCAAATTTTGGCGGTGAAATGGACGACGCGAAACAGCGCGCGCGCGCCTCGAAAGGTCTTGACACAAACCAAAATCAGAATCGGCTCGCAAACAAAATGGGCGGTTTAATACCGCCCATCGGTGAGAATCGGTCTTGAATTTTACCGCACAATCTTATGTCAAGACTTCGTTGATTTTTTCCTGCAAGTCTTGCGGCGTGTACGGCTTTTGCATAAAGGCGTTGACCTTTTTACCATTAAAGCGGGTGCTGGCTTCTTGTTCAGAATAACCGCTCATCAGCAAAACGCGCGCGTCAGGATTTATATCGCGCAAGTGGCGCAGGGTTTCCTCGCCGCTCATTTTTGGCATGGTCATATCGAGCAGGACGCAAACGATTTGCGCTTGATGCGTCCGATATATTTCAACGCCCGCCGGACCGTCATCCGCCAACAGCGGCGTATAGCCAATCCGCGTGAGCATCCGTTTAGTCACATTCCGCACCACTTCTTCATCGTCAATCACCAGCACCGTGCCGCTGCCTTTGGCGGGAAGCAATTCATTGCCGGTTTTTTCGACGTGCATGGGCGCGTCTTTCATCGGCAGCAAGATGCGAAAGACCGAGCCCTTGTCCAGCTCGCTATAGACGCGGATGGCGCCGCCGTGACCGCGCACAATGCCCAATACCGCCGCCAAACCCAAACCGCGCCCGGTGAATTTGGTCGTAAAGAATGGGTCAAAGATTTTGTCTTGCGTCTCTTTGGACATGCCCGCGCCGTCATCCGCCACTTCGACAAAGACGTATCTGCCTTCGGGCAATTCCGGCGCCATAAAATTTCCGTTCAAGTAATCGCGGTCGGCTTTGACGACGCCGGTGCAGAGACTGATGGTCCCCTGACGGTCGCCGATAGCGTCGGAGGCATTCACAATCAAATTCATCATCACTTGGCGCACCTGAGTCACATCGCCTTCAATCGGCGGCAATTGCGGGTCGAGATTAAAGCGGAGCGTCGCATTTTTAGAGATGGACACCTGGAGCAGCTGCGTGATTTCGGTAATGACGTGATTGAGATTGATGCTTTGCATCACAAAACGCCCTTTGCCCGAATACGCCAACATCTGCCGCGTCAAATCGGCGGCGCGCTGCGCGGCAATTTTGATTTGTTCCACCGGTTCGCGCACCGGAGAATCCGCTTCCAAATCTACCAACACCAAACCGACATTGCCCAAAATTGAAACGAGCAGATTGTTGAAATCGTGCGCGATGCCGCCCGCGAGAACGCCGAGCGATTCGAGTTTTTGCGTCTCTTGCAATTTTCGTTCAAAGACGCGCTGGCGTTCTTGCTCCAGCTTGCGTTCGGTAATATCTTCGGAAATTCCGAGCAGATATTTGGGCTGGCCCTCGCCATCCAGAATCGGAATTTTTTTCGTATGCAAATAGCGTTTGCCGGTGGGCGTCTCGATCGTTTCTTCGGGAATATCCACCAACTTGCGCGCCGCCAACGTCTCACGGTCTTTGATTTCAAAAAAGCGCGCTTCGACTTCTGGCACAATGTCGTAATCGTTCTTGCCCAATAAATCGGCGGTGGACCGACCCAACAATTGTTCGCCCACGCGATTAAAGCGCACAAAGCGCAGGTCTTGCGCGTCTTTGACAAAAACCATGTACGGCAGATTGTCCACCACCGTATTGAGAAAAACTTCGGTGCGGCGCAAATCCCCTTCGGCGCGTTTGCGTTCGCTCAATTCGGACTGCGCCGTTTGATGCAAGCGCGCATTGTCCAAAGCAATCGAAGCCAATTCAGAAAAACGCGTCAACGCTTCCATCTCGCCCTTGTCGAAATGGCGCGCTTCTTCCAAATACGCCAGACCGATGACGCCAATCGTTTGCTTGCCCGACTTGATTGGCACGCCCGCCACCGCGCGCAAAATATCGCGCGAAGAGAGCGCCAAACGCCCCGCCCAATTGCGATAATCGTCCACGCGCACCGGTTCGCCCGATTGCCAGACCGTCCCCGCCAAACCGACGCCGTAATTGGCTTTGGTGCCTTTGAAGCCGTTGTACGCGCCGACGCCGATACGCATAATCATTTCGTTCTCGCCCGCCGCGTTCGGCGTTTGCAAAAAGACATACCCGTGTTCCGTGCCGACCAATGCCGCCGCGCGCATGATAATTTGTTCCAACAAATCTTCAATGTCCAAACGACTCATCAAGCCGAGCGCGGTTTCATGCAGCGCGTTCAAGTACGCGTTTTGTTCGCGCAAAATTTGTTCCACGCGCATCCGGTCCGTAATGTCCGCCGCGTGACTCAACACGTACGCGCCTTCGCCGGGTTCTTGCGAACGCACGTTGCGATACTGCAAGACATGCACCTGCCCATCGCGCGAAAGCATCTGCACCAGACCATCGTCGCTGTCGCTGACCGCAATGCGTTCCAGATACGCGTCAAACGCCGGATGAAATTCCACCGGCATAAAATCGCGCATATCGCGGCCCACGATTTCACTCGCCGGATAGCCCAAGAGATTCGCCGCCGCCGGATTGATTGTTTTGAGACAGCCGTTCAAGTCGTGCGTCAAAATCAAGCCCTGACTGTAATCCACCAGATGACGATAGCGGCGTTCGTTGTCGCGCAAACGCTGTTCGGCTTTGTGGCGATAGAGCGCGATTTCAATCGTAGATTGGAGTTCGCGCTCTTCAAACGGTTTGAGAATGTAACCGAACGGTTCCGTGATTTTGGCGCGCGCCAAAGTGGCTTGGTCCGCGTACGCCGTCAAAAAAATGACGGGGATATCCAATTCCGCGTGTACCACTTCCGCCGTCTGAATGCCGTCCATATCGCCTTCGATGCGAATATCCATGAGCACGAGATTGGGCTGCGTGGCTTTGACTTTGGCAATGGCGTCATTCCCTTCCGAAGCCATCGCGACCACCTGATAACCCAAACCTTGCAGACGAAATTGCAAGTCTTTGGCGACAATGCGCTCGTCTTCAACAATCATGATTCGCGTATCACTCATAACCATTCACCTTTCAACACAAGTTGGGCGCCGCACGGGTTTCGCCCCTCGCGCACATCCATTTTTATTCCGGGAACGTCAGCGTAAAACACGCGCCGTCGCGCCCACTCACTTCCATCTTGCCGTGCAGCTGGGAGGTCAACGTACTGACCAGCTGTAACCCCAACGAGTCGGATTCGCGCCAATCGAAATCATCGGGAAAACCGACGCCGTTATCCGCGATGCGGAGAACCAAATTGCCATCGTCGCGCGGATGCAGCGCGATAGCCAGTTTGCCGCGTCGGCCATTCGGAAACGCGTACTTCATGGAATTGGTGACCAATTCCGAAATAATCAAACCGCACGGAATGGCGGTATCAATGCCCAAATAAATTTCGCCCATCTCAAATTCGGTTTGAATCTGATCCGGGCTGACGGTGTACGAACGGAACAAGTATACCATCAACTCGCGCACGTAACCGCTAAAATCAATCCGCGCCAAATCTTTGGACTGGTACAATTTTTCGTGAATGAGCGCCATCGAGCGCACGCGCGCTTGGCTCTCGCGGAACATGGCTAGCGTTTCGGGCTCTTTGATTTGCGCCGATTGCAAATTCAACAACGACGTGATAATTTGCAAATTATTTTTCACGCGGTGATGAATTTCTTTGAGCAGGACCTCTTTTTCCTTGAGCGACAATTTAATTTCTTCTTCGGCGCGTTTGCGTTCCTGCACCTCTTGCTCCATCGCGCCGTACAGCTGCGCGTTCTGGATGGCGGCGCCCACCGCCGCCGCAATCGTTTCCAGCAAACGCACGTTGCCTTCGCCAAAGGCATGCCCGCGCAACGCGCTTTGGATACTGATTACGCCGGTCACTTCGTCGCCCAACAGAATCGGCACGCCAAGATACGCTTGCGCCGGAGCGCCAAATACTTTGGCGCCGAGCTGCGCCATCGTATCGTCCAACGTTTCATTCAACACCAACGGCTGACGCGTGCGAATGATTTGCGAAGTCAATCCTTCGCCAAAACGAATCGGCTCGACCTGCACGCGTTTATTGTCATTGACAAAGTAGGGGAGCGCAATCGTCTCGTTCGCGCGGTCATAGAGCGCAATGTACGTACTCTGCACGTCGAAAATTTGGCGCACCTGTTCGCCAATGATATTGAGCAAGCTGGCGAGATCCAATTCGGACGTCACGGCTTGGGAAATACGATTCAGCGCGCCCAACTCGGTGACCCGCCGCTGCGATTCGTCGTACAAACGCGCATTATCCAACGCCATCCCCAAAGTTTGCGCCACGTCGTTGATAATGCCAATACGGTCGGCGGACCATTCCTGCGTGCCGTCGGCATCTTCCAAGCCGAGCGTGCCAATCACTTGGCCGCGCACCACAATCGGCATCGCCAACGCGCTGTGGCCATTTTCGCGGGAAATGACCAACTCGCCCGTTTCCGCCGCATGTTCCAATTCCGGCAGCGCGGCGCCGCCGCTTTGCATTTCGGGAATCGCATCTTCGACCCAAAGCCCTTCCGCTTGGGCATCCAGATACTCTTGCCAACCTTCGCGGGTGAGACGGCGATTGAGCGCCAGAACTTGTTCGGTCGCTTCGCGTTCGCGCTCGACGGCGCGTTGCGCTTCCGCCAATGCCGTTTGCGTTTGTTCGTACAGGCGGCGATTCTCTAACGCCGTGCCAAACTGATTGCCAAACGCCACAATCTGCCGTTCCAACGCTTCGATTTGCAAATGCAGCGGTTCAGACGACGTAATGGTTAAATATCCTACCTGCCCGTCGCCCAAACGAAGCATGACGCTTGCGAGCGCGTAAATTTTTTGCGCCTGTAACGTTTGGCGCGTCGTTTCGGATAAATGCGTTGCCTTGTCCAATTCGGGCAGCACGAGCAATTTTTGGCCCTCCGCCGTCCGATACGCGTCGTCGGAAATCGCCCAGAGGTCGTTCGCGGCGGTGGGCGGTTCTATCGCAATCGTCTGCCCCCGACATGTCGCGCTGTGAATCACAAAGCGCGGCGCTTGCGGATCTTGCATCGGGTCTTCGAGCGCCAAAGTCGCGCGGTCGAAACCTTGCGCGCGTCCGAATTCGGCGGCGACGCGCAATAAGCCCGCCAAATCCGACGCATTGCCCAACTCGCGGGTCGCGCGATACAAACCTTCGGCTTCGGACAGCGCGCTCTGCGTCTGTTCCAACAAACGCATTTTTTGCAAACTGCCGCTCGCCAAAGCCACAATCTGTTTGACGAAATCAACGCTCTGTGCGGAAAAGCGGTTGAGCGTTTTGCTGCTCACATTCAGCGCGCCAATGGCGACGTTATCCACCACGAGCGGCGCGTTAATGACCGCGCGAAAACCGCGCACGACCCCCGCCATCGCGTCGGGATTGTTGTAATGGGCGATAATGTCCGGCGCGTATTCCAATCGGCGCTTGGTCAACGCATCTTGCAGTAGCGTGGCGGCGAGAGGTAGAACCGCGCCGTGCGCCAGTTCGCCGCCTTCACCTTGCACCGCATAAACGCGATAGTGCGCGCCATCCGGCGTTTTTAACAATACCGCCGTGCGTTCCGGCGCAAGCACTTCGTGAATCGCTTGCTGTGAAATGGACATTACCTGGTCGAAATTGCGCGCCAGCGAAACTTCGGCGCTGGTCGCGCTGAGGCGGCGCAGCATGAGCGCTTGCTGTTCGCTTTGCGCCAATGCGGCTTGCGACTGTTCAAACAAGCGCGCGTTTTCCAAAGCGATTGAGGCGAGTTGCGCGAACCGATTGAGAATTTCAATTTCGGTTTCTTCAAATTTGCGTCCGGGTTCTCCATATGCCAACCCGATAACGCCAATGACCTTGTCCCCCGCGCGCAGCGGCACGCCCACCGCCGCTTGAATGTCTTGGCGTCCGACGCCGCCCAAGCGGCCGGGCCAATTCCGATAATCATTCACCACCAGCGCCTGGCCGTTTGCCCACACTGTGCCTGCCAAGCCAACGTCGCGCTTGGCTTGCGCGCCCACCAAACCTTCATACAAACCGATGCCGACGCGCAACATCATTTCCAAATCCGGGTCATCTTGCAAATAAATATAGCCGTTGTCGGTATGTACTAACGTCGCCGCGCGCGTGACAATGGCTTGCAGCAACTCTTTGGTATTGAGCCGTCCCATCAGATTGGCGCTGGTTTCGTTCAACGCTTCCAGATACGCGCGATTCGATTGCAAGTCGAGATTGGCGCTTTCAAGCTCGTTGCGGCTCGTTTCCAAAGCGCGCGTGCGGTCGGTCACGCGCTGTTCAAGTTCGGCTAGCGTCTGGCGCAGCCGCGTCGTCATGTTATTGAACGCGAGCGCCAAACCGGAAATTTCGGTGGGACCCTCGACTTTGGCTTGGACATTCAATTCGCCCGCCGTGATGCGCGTTGCCGTTTGCGTCAAACTCACGAGCTGCGCGGTCAAACGCCGCGCGAGATATAAACCGACCAAGCCCGCCAACAACGAAATAACCAAAATAATAAGCGCCGAAGAGATGACAATGCCAAGCACATTGCTGTACGCTTCTAACCAAGGGAGTTCCGCCATAATCGCCCAATCGGGGGCGCCGAGCGCTGCCGTCGAACTGACCACCGTATCATTCCGAATGCCCGTCTCTAGATTCAGCGAATTTGAATTCGGCGCGGGCGCGCGACTTGCAAACGCGCGCACCGAATCAAGATTTTGCACGTTAGCGCCGTCCAACACGCGCGCGGTATCCTGATATGCGACCAAATTTCCAGCGCGGTCCACGGCATAGGCGATTCCGGTTGCGCCCACTTGGAGCTGCGCGACCAAATCCCAGACCGGTTTGAGATTCAATTCCGCCAAGAGCGCGCCCTGGACCGCACCCGCCTCATCTTTGATGGGCGTCGCCAGCAAAATCAACGGCTCTTTCATCGCGGAATCAATATACACAGGACTAGACGCGCGTTCGCCTGCTTGTAACTGCGCCTTCATGGCAGGAGTCAAACGTTTCGCTAATTCCCGGATAGAAAGAAATGTGCGACTCGAAGAATCCGCAACCACCTGCCCGTCCAGCGTTAAAATCGCCAGTTGGCGAAACGACGGTTGGATATTCAGCAGATTTTCGAGATTTTGCGTATTCTGCGCCCGATATTCCGGCGTCAGATGCGACAAGGTGGACAGCGTCTCGAGCGCGCCGAATTTATCTTGGAAAAATTCGCTGACTTGGTTCGCGGCGCCCTGCGCGACGGCATGCAGATTTCCGGCGACGGCCTCTTGCTGCGTTCGCACATAGGATAACAGCACAAGCCCGCCGGACAGAACGCTCACAATCACGCTCAACGCAAAAAACGTTAGAGCGATGGTTGTACTCAGACTGTGCGACGGACGGGCCGAATTAGTACTGGATTTCATAGCGCAACTCTCATTCGCAATGCAATGAACGAAAACCGTTTAGCTATCTCGAAACTTTTTTTGCGACGCGGCAAATTTTAGCTTTGCCGCGTCGCGGCTTTACGAATCGGACTTGTCGCGGTTCAGCTTGACCACCGCCCGCGCGCTGCCGGTGGAACGGCGCAATTCTTCGGTGGCAATCTGAAGCAATTTTTTGACGTCGGTGGTCGAATGGATGCGGCTCGTAATTTCTGCCGCGCGCTTTTCGCGTTCCGCGAGGCGCCGCGTTTCATCCAGCGCCACTTGCATTTGCCCCTGCAAACGCGCATTGTCCAACACCAAACCCAATTTCTCGCCGACGTTATTCACAATCGCTTGCTGGTCTGGCGTCCATTCGCCCGCGGCGTCGTCGTAATCCATTTCAATCGTCCCAATCGTTTCACCGCGCACGACGATTGGCACTTGGATGCGTCTGCTCGCGCCATTCTCTGGCGCGGGCGCGTCATGGCCCGCGTCGGTTTGGGCGGCGGCAGAATGTTGTTCGCGCACCGCTTCCGCCACCAATGTGGTCGAAGCAATCCGCGCATAATCTTGCCACCCTTCCCGCGTCAAACGCCGATTCAAAGCCGTGACCTGTTCCGTCGCCTGGCGCGCTTGCGTCGCCAAACGCTGCGTTTCCGCGAGAGCGTTCTGCGTCTGTTCAAACAACCGCCGATTTTGCAGCGCGGCAGAAACGAGACTGCCGATCTGCGACGCCAATTGTTCGTCGAGGGCGTCAAAATGCGCCGGATGCGGACTGACGATATTGAGCGTTCCAAGCGGTTCGTTATTGCCCGAAAACAGCGGCGTCACCAACGTTGACCGCAACCCCTGAGAAACCATCGCCGCGCTATCCACAAAATTCACCGCGCTCAAATCAGAGATATTCAAAAGCCGATTCTGCTGCAAGCTTTGTTGAATGAGCGTGTTGTCGAGAACCAAACCCACATTCACAAAATGCGCGGCGGTCGGGTCTTGGAGCGCATACAAACGCACCAAACGCGGATTGTCGGTGAGCATGGCAAATGTGGCGTCGCTGTCGCGGAACAATTCGCGCGTCTTGCTCGCGGCAGTGGCATACAACTCGTCCATATCTTGCACCCGATTCAAATCCGCGCTCAATTGATTCAAGATGCCCAAACGCTGCGCCTGATATGCCGTTTGACTCAACGCCGTTTGCGTCTGTTCAAACAAGCGCGTATTTTGAATGCTTGCGGCGACTGTCGCGCCCAACGTCATTAACAAATTGACGTCCGAGTCGTGAAATTTATTGGGCGCGACATCGGACAAGCCAATGACGCCATACACTTGGTCGCCCAACAAAATCGGCGCGCCCAAGAACGATTCGGTGATCTCGCCTTCGCCCACGACCGGGGCTTGCAGCTTTTCAATTTGCGCGCGCAAATCATTATTGACGACGAACGGCGCGCGCGTCTGAATCACATGCGACGTAAAACCGGGCCCAAGCGCGAACGGTTCGACCGGCAGGATTTTATTGTCGCCGAGAAAGAAGGGAATCCGCACCATATTGCTCGCGGCGTCGTACAACGCCACATACACGCTCGACACGCCAAACACCGCCGGCAATTCGCGCCCCATTTCTATCAAGCGTTCGTCCAGCGGTTTGTCTTGGGTCAGAATAAAGCTGACGCGATTCAAAACGGCGAGTTCAGCCAATTGTTGACGCGTCGCTTGCGCCAAGCGTTCGTTCTGAATGGCGGCGGAAACGCTGGGGGCAATGGTTTGAAGGAAACTAACGTCCGCGTCCGTAAAGAATCGTTCGCTATTCGCATAGAGCGCCAGCACGCCAAGCGGTTGGTCCGCCAACATAATCGGCACGGCGAGATAGGATTGCGTTTGGTCGCTGGTCTTGTCAATCCACGCGCCGCCGAGCTCTTGAAGACGCTGCGACAAATTCTCGTTCACCAAAAGCGGCGCGCGCGTCTCCAACACATGCGCGATAAAACCCGAACGCCGCGGCCGCGGCGGGATTTCCAGCTCGACGCCATCCTCGATAAAAAACGGCATTTCAATTTGGTCCTGCGTTTCGTCGTACAACGCGATATACATATTCGGGACCTTGAAAATGGCGGTCAATTCTTGGCCCGTGTCGCGCAAACGCATCTGAAAGGGTTGGTCCGAATTTAACCGTTCGCCGATGCGATTCAATACGACAAGTTCTTGGACGCGCTGCTGAGTAGCTTGCGCCAAGCGGAAATTGTCCAGCGCGACGCCAACATTAGTCGCAATCGTCGTCAACAGTTTCGTATCATCGGCGGTATAGGGTCGCTCCAGCCCGACCCGTTGAACGGAAAGCGCGCCAACCACTTGGTCGCCACTTCGCAGCGGCGCCGTCAACAGCGAATTTGGCGAGACGCCATCGCCCAAATCCACCGCGCCCATCGCATCGAAATCTTGGCTAGTCGCGTGCGTCAACAAGAGCGGTTCGCCGGTCGTAATGACCTGCGAAGTAAGCCCTTTGCCAAACGGCATGGGCGCGATTTCAATGCGTTTGCGGTCGTCGAGCGCGTACGGAAATTCAATTTGCTGCGTCGCGCGATTATAGAGCGCGACATAACCAAAATCGGCGTCAAAAATTTTACTGATTTCCGCGCCGACTTTTTCCAGTACGCGGGTCGAATCCTCGGGCTCGACGAGCAATTGGCTAATGGTATTCAACGCGCCCAATTCTTGGACGCGGACTTCGGCGTCGGTGTACAATTGCGTATTATCCAACGCAATCGAAGCGAGCTGCGCGAAACGCTGTAAAATATCGGTTTCGGCTTTGCCGAATTTCCGCCCTTGCTCGGTATAAGCGAGACCGATGACGCCGACGGTCACATCATCCGCGCTGCCCACGCCCGCGCCGCGTTTCAATGGCACGGCGACGACGGCGCGCAGCGCGTCACGCCGCGAACCAGCCAAACGCCCTTCCCACGTTTGATAATCGTCAATCACCATCGGTTTGCCCGTTTGCCAAACCGTGCCAGCCAAACCGATGCCGCGCTGGGCACGCGTCCCAATCAAATCGTCGTACAAACCCATGCCGACGCGCATTTCAATTTCTTGGTCGTTCGGCTGTTGAAAAAATACAAAACCGTGCTGCGCGCCCATGAGCGCGCCCGCGCGTTCCACCGTCG
Organism: Anaerolineae bacterium; assembly: GCA_022072245.1. GTDB lineage: Bacteria > Chloroflexota > Anaerolineae > UBA4142 > SHND01 > SHND01. Next base: position 39,252 of record JAJVIA010000084.1, on the reverse strand, counting down.
CTTGCAGCAAATCATTTAAACTCTGCCGTTCAAAGAGTCCGGTGGAGGTATCGCTCAAAGCCGAGAGATAGGCGCTGTTGGATTGCAGACTCTGATTCGCTTCCGACAATTCTTGGGTGCGTTCGGCGACGCGTCGTTCCAGCCCGACCAGCGTGTCTTGCAAACGCGCGGTCATGCCGTTGAACGCGTTGGCGAGCGCGCCGATTTCGTCGGTGGATTCCACCGGCGCGCGCGCCGCGAGATTGCCGGCTTGGACCTGATCCGCCGCCAAGGTCAAACGCCGAATCGGTCGCGTCAAAAATTGCGCCAGCGCAAACGCGACAAAAATCGCCGCGCCAATCGCCAAAATGCCCGCCAGCAGCGCCGCGCGCGCTCCTGCCTCTACCAACCCCAATGCCTCTGTCGGGTCCACCGTCGCAATCGTCCGCCACGCGGTGCTCCGCAGGTACGGTTCGGGCTGTTCGTCGGAAACGCCGACGACGGCTTGGCCCGATACGCGCGGCGCGCCGCGATACGTCAACGTCGGCAGCAATTGGCCAATGCCATCTTTGATTTGGGCGAATTCGTCGAATGAAAGCGAACGAAACGCGCCGTCCGAAGTGAGCACTTGGCCCTGGGGAAACAACAAATCAATTTTGCCCGATTCGCCAAAACTGTTATAGATGAGCGCGCGTTGTAACGCCGTCAAGGTGAAAATGCCATGCAAGACGCCGACAGCGCGCGTACCGCCAGGCGCGTAAATGGGAATGGCAATCCGAATCCCATAGTCATTGAGCATGGGGTCGGCTTCGGGCTGGCCAATAAAAAAGCCGCCGCGGCCGCCGTTGTACGCCGCTTGCCACCACCCATAATCGCGATAGTTATATTCGGGCCGCCAACCGGTTGCGGCAATCATGGAACCGTAGGCGTCGGTCATGAACAATTCTTTATTGCCCTGAAACACGTCGCCAAACTGACGCAAGCCGTATGACAAATCATTATTCAGGATGCCTTGAATCAAAGCGTCTTGCGGCGCGGCGCTCGCCCAACGCGCGCCATTGGCTTGCAGCTGCGTTTGGCGTTCCGCTTCATTGGCGGGATAGCTGTCCGTCGCCGCCGCCACATCTTCTTGAATCCGTTTGTTCAGCGACATGGTTGAGAGCCGGTCCACATTGCGGTCCATCGTAATGCCGACCGCCAACGCCGCCGCTTGCGCGCGCGTCTGCAAATCGCGCGCCGCGTTTTCGGTCAGCGCCGTACGAATCGCCAACGTCGCCACAAATGTCACACTGCCGACCGATAACAACGCGAGGACGACAAACGCCAAGAGCAATTTGATGCGCAGCGGATATGCTTTGAAATTTAGCAAGACAAAGATTGCCAAAAAAAGCATGAGCGCAACCGAAAGCAAGGCGCCGGGCAACGCCGACGGGTCGAGCGCAATCCGCGAGGGCGCGCCAAAAATATCCAGCGCAATCGCCGCCAAGCCCGCAAACACGCCCGCCACGATAAACCATTGGGCGCGCGCGGGCGGCAGCGCCAACGTCGCCACAAACAACACCGTCGTGCCAACGGTAATGCCAATAAGCATCCCGCGTCCGGCAATAAAGAACGACACCAAAGGCAGGGCAAGCATCATGCAGAGCAAACCCAACTGCACGCCCCAATCGAATCGTCCGCGCGCCATGAGCGCGATGCCAACCAACCAACCGATCACCGGCACGGCAAACAACAGCACGGCTTGATTCCACCACCCGCCCGTGACATTGATGGAAACGAAAAGGACGAGGACAAGGGCTGCCGCAAAAATGCCCAACGTGAACAACACGGCATACCAGGCATGACGCCGATTCGGCGCGGTTTCGCCAAAAGTTCGAGTACTTGGATTCATACGCTTTACGCCTCAATCATTGCCGTTCGTTCCATTATCCTTTAGGTTAAGCCGCACAATCGCGCGCTTGCTGCCGGTCGTGCGCTGCAATTCTTCCGCCGCCGCTTTGAGTACGAGTTCAATGTCCGGCGCCGCATACAGGCGATCCGTAATTTCGGCGATGCGTTTTTCGCGTTCCGCCGTGCGCCGGGTCTGTTGCAGCGCCGTTTGCGTGGATTCGTACAACTGCGCGTTATCGAGCGCAACCGCCGCCAGTTCGGCAAAGCGTTTGACGGCTTCCACCTCCGCCGGCGTGAACACGCGCTCTTTTTCCACCGACGCCAGACCCAACACGCCGACCGTTTCGTCGCCGGATTTGAGCGGCACGCCGACCACCGCGTGCAATACATCGCGGCTCGCCGTCTGCAAACGACCTTGCCAAGTCTGGTAATCATCCACCACCAGCGATTCCGAATTTTGCCAAACGGTTCCCGCCAAACCTTGACCGGGCTTGGCTAGCGCGCCGACGAGTTCGTGATACAAACCGATTCCGACGCGCATCCGCAACGCTTTGCCATTCGGTTCGACGAGATGCACATAACCGTGTTCGGTCCCAATCAATTCGCCCGCGCGCGCGATAATGTTTTGCAAAAGCTCTTCCAAGTCGAGGCGGCGCATGAGGCCAAGCGTCGTATCATGCAGCGCGGTCAAGTACGCATTTTGCTGCCGCATCGTTTCTTCGGCGCGTTTACGTTCCGTAATGTCGAGATTCGTGCCAAACGTTCTGATAGTTTTACCGGTCGCATCTTGGACCACGCGAATGCGCGCAGTCACATTGCCGACAGCGCCGTCGCCAAACAAGGCGCGATAATCCAATTCATGTTCATAGTGCGGGTCGGTCGTCTGAACCGCTGCCCTACCGGCGGCAACGACTAGCGAGGCATCGTCGGGATGGACAAAGCGGCGGATAAATTCACGCGCGGACACGGCGTAACCGCCCGGCTCGGGTTCACTCATTCGCAGCATCGCGTAAAATTCCGGCGTGAGCGTGAACAAATCTTGCGCCACGTCATATTCCCAACTGCCCAGATGCGTAATCCGCATGGCTTCGGACAATTGCGCCTGACTCGTTTCCAATGCCGCTTCCGCTTCGCGGCGCTGCATGTATTGCGCGATTTGACGCCCCACCCCAGTCATGGTCACAATCATCAGGTCGTCCATGGGCTGGAAATGGTCGCTGAAAAAGACTGCGGCGCCATACATTTTGTCTTCGCTGGCGAGAGGAAAACCAAAAGCGCTGACCAAGCCCACCGCCCGCGCCGTTTCGGATTGGCGCAAACGCGCATCCGTCAAAACATCCGCCGACCAAATCTGTTTTCGTTCCGACCAGATTGCGCCGACAAATCCTTCGCCATAACCAAAGGTCATACCAACCGTATCTTGGATAAATGTCTGAATTTTTGGCGCCGCGCTGCCCCAAACTTGGCGCAGGGTCAATCTTTGGGCGACCTCGTCCACCGCCCAATACTCGCCGACTTGCCAATGCAGCGCGCTGCAAATCATTTCCAGCAGTTGACTCGATACCTCATCGAATGCCGTCGCGCCCGCCAAGAGCTGCGCGGTTTCGTATTGCAAATTCAGACGGTCGCGCGTTTGCTGCATTTGAACCAATGCGTCTTGGGTCTGCTGCAAAGCGACTTGGGTCTGTTCAAACAACGCGCGATTGTCCAATACTGTGGCAGCTTGCGCCATGATAGAACGAAGAACGCGGCGCTCGCGCGGCGTGAATGGATGCGGTGTGGACCAGTTTTGGATCAACATCCCAACCCAGCGCGCGCCAATCTTGAGCGGCAGCAGCGCGCTCGCTTTAATACCGCGCCGCGCATAAACCGCTTTGGCGACCGCGCTGATATTTGGCGCGGTTTCGATATCGTCAAAGACATACGGTTCGTTGGCTTGTTCCATCCAGGAACGGTCGCCCAAAAGATTTTCGGCTGGAAAGCGCGAACCAATAGCAGAAGCATGACTCGCCTCGCGGGGCCACAGCGCGACCAATTCCAACTCGTGCGGTTCGCCCTGCTCGTCCAGATGCACACGCAGCAAAGAAGCAGTCGCCGCGCCCATCACAATGGCGGGTCCCGCCGCCGCCTCTAACGCTTCCTGCAAAGTCGCCGCCACATTCAAACGCGAGCCGACTTCGTACAACGTCTGCGTTTCGGCGAGCGCCTCTTGCGTTTGGTCAAACAATTGCCGATTGTCCAACACCGTCGCCGCTTGCGCCATGACCGCGCGATACAAACGCGCGTCGCGGTCAGAAAACGTATGCGGTTCGGGCCAGCTTAGAATGTGCAGCGCCACCCAGCGCGCGCCGGCGCGCATTGGCAAGAGCGCCGTCGCGCGGACTTGGGAGTAGCGATACAACGCGCGCGCATTTTCGTCCACCCGCGGGTCAACCTCAATGTCAGCAATCAACACCGGCTCGTCCGGGTTTTCAATCCAGTGATTGGACAATGGCACCTCGTTCAGGTTGAAACGCATGTTATCCATCGTCGGCAGGTCCGTCCGACTCGCCCACGTTGCTACAACCGTTCCCCATTCCGGACGCCCCCGCGCGTCGCTCGCAAGCAGCATCAACGTCGCGCGGTCCGCGCCGCTTTCGATTCCGATTTCGGAAGCCGCCCGCATCGCTTCCGACAGCGTCGTCGCCGCATTGAGCTGCGCGCCCGTCTGATAAAGCGCTTGCGATTCCGCGAGCGCCGCCTGCGTCTGTTCCAGCAAAAGCCGATTGTTCAACACCAGCGCCATTTGGCTCGCCAAGCCCCGATAAATGCGCTGTTCCTGTTCGGTGAACGTATGCGGCTCGCCCCAGCCAATCGTGACCACGCCCAGAATGCGCTGCTCGACCCGCAGCGGCATAAAGACAATGCTGTGCGTCCCCGCCGTAAGCAATATCTTGCGCGTCTCTTGGTCCAACGTCGAGGTATCTATATTCTCAACCCAAATCAAGTCGTCCAAATTCGACAACAACACGCGGGCAAGCGGATATTCTTGGACCGGGAAACGCAAGGGTCCAATGGTCGGCGCCTCTTGCCCGGACGGCAAAAGACTCACCACCAGATGCCCTGCGGCAGCCACGCCGTGCGCATCGTATTCGAGCAGCAAAAGTTGGGCGGAACCTGCGCCGCGCTCGAAAGCCGGCTGCGCCGCCACGCGCACCAATTCTTGCAGTGAATCCACTTGATTGAGATGGCTGCCCGTGCGATACAAAATTTCCGTTTCATTCAACGCCGTTTGCGTTTCCTGAAACAGTTTGACATTTTCCAGCAAGACGCTGGCTTGATTCGCCAAACTACTGGCGAGACGAATTTCGTCCGGCGTGAATTGACGCTCGGCGCGGCGGTCGCCCAATTCAATCGCGCCGACGAATTGATTTTGGCGCAGCAAAGGCAGGCGCAGCACAGTTTGCCAACGTCCGCGCTCCAAATCCTGACGCAACGCGGACGACAGATGCGGGTCGGAGCGTTGAAGCGTTTCCGCTTTGCCTTGCATCAAATTGTCTTGCAAGCCCGGATAATGCTCTGCCGTAAAACGCGTTTCCTTGGGCGCGTCCGCCGTCGGTTCGGGGTCATGGTCGTACAGCGTCGTCATGGCGCGCGCCGCGGCATCCCATTCCGTCACCGCGACCGTATCCACATCCAACGCGGACGCAAATTGAGACGTGAGCTGTTGCAGCAATGCGTCGAGGTCCACCTGCTGCGCCAACGTTTGCATCGAATCGTGCAAAATCGTCACTTGGCGCAACCGTCTTTCGGATTCGTCAAAGAGCTGGGCGCGTTCCACCGCCACGCCAATTTGGTCGGCGATGGTTTGCAGCAATCTCGATTCTGTCTCGCCGTACTGATTGGGCGTATAGCTTTCGATAGCCATGACGCCAATTCGTTTTTCGCCGCTGCGAAGCGGCACGCCCAACCACGTGCGAACCTGCATCTCGCTGCCAAAGGTGACGCCTTCGTTCGGATTTTCCGTACTCGACAAATCGGGAATGAGCAGCGCCGCGTCGCCGGTAATAACGCGGCCCGACAAGGTTTCTCGGAGCGGCGCGCGTTCGGGCAAATACTCGACGCCGCGGTCAATGCTCAAACGGAAATCCAACTCGTCCGTTTCCGGCACATAGAGCGCCATCAAAAAGGCATCGGGTTTTAACAGCTCGGCGATTTCACGATAAATTTCGCGCGCCATTTCGTCAAAGGAGGCGGGCGTGGTCACGGCGCGCGCGATACGATTCAACGTCGCAAACCGGTCGGCGGCTTGCTGCGTTCCTTGGAAAAGTTGCGCGTTCTCTAACGCCGCCGCCATCTGGTTGGCAATGCTGACGAGCAACGCTTCTTGCGGTTCGCCGTACGCGTCAAACGCGTACGACTGGGCGGAAATGATTCCGCGCACGCGATTGCCAAAACGCAGCGGCGCAAACAAGAGCGATGCCGAAGGTTTACTCGAACCAAAGATATTTGCCGTTCTTTGACATTCCGCTTCCCAATCCGAACGCGTCCGATTCAGGATAAAGGGCCGATTGGACTCGACAATACTTTCAAGGCGCGGAGACAATGGCGCCGGGTCGCTCCGCGCGGGATACTGTTCGCCCAAATCGTACAACCCCGGACGCGTGACCGTGTGCGACGCTTCATCATAGAACCATACGACAAACGCTTCCGCTGGCATCAAGCGCGCCAGCTGTTTGTACACTTTGGCAAACAATTTATCCTGGTCGAGTTCGCCCGAAATCTCGCGCGCGAGTTCATTAATGATCGCCGTTTCTTGAGCGCGCTGCTGCGTCGCCTCAAAGAGCCGCGCATTTTGCAGCGCCACGACCATGTGGTTGGCGATCCCTTCCATCAATATCGTATGACGTTCCGTATAAGCGTTGAGCGTATAGCTTTGCGCCGAAATACAACCGACGATTTCATTGCCGCGTCGCATCGGCACGTACATGAGCGACGCGGACGCTTTGTTGACATTGCCGATGCCGGTTTCGGCGTTCATACGCGTCCGCATGTCGTCAATCTCTGCCGACGATCGATTCACCAACAGCGGTTTGCCGCTTTCAATCACGGTCCGTAAATTCGCGCGCACCGTGCGCGTCGCGCTAGAGCTGGTATGCACCTGTCCGTCGTCATACACGTACGGATACGCGGCGGAATCGCTCGCGCGGTCATACAACATGACAAAAAACGCGTCGGTGGGCATGATGTTGGAAACTTGCTCGCGCACGCTCTCGTACAAGCGCTCTAGCGTGAGCTCTTGGGCAATGACATTCGCAATTTCATTCAACGCGCTCATTTCTTGGGCGCGTTCGCGCGTCTGTTCAAACAGGCGCTGCTTTTCAATCGCGTTCGCCATTTGGCTCGCAATCGTTTCCGCCAGCGTCACATCTTGCGGCGAAAAGGAGCAGGTGGGGTCATTCAAATCCAAACCCACCGTGCCAATCACCTGACCGCCGGACAAGAGCGGCACAATCATCAAGCCATACGTATTGAATTGCTGCATCAAATCGTGAATGGGTTCGGTCAGCGAATCGGTCTGCGCGTTGTCAATGACCAACGATTGGCGGGTTTCCAAAACGCGCTGCGTGGACGGATTATTGGCGATGGGAATATGCACGCCGACCGTATTGGGTTGGTCGGGCTGCAAGGTCGCGCTCGCGACGACCACCAATTCGGTTTGGTCCGGCGCATAGAGCGCGATGCCGCAATTGCGCGCCTGGAACACCGCCACCATTTCGCGCGCCATCGTGTCGAGCGTATCCATCAAGTCCGTTCCCGCCGCGACAACTTGGGTCACGCGGTTCAACACCGCCAATTCACGGTTGCGCCGCACCAACGCTTCTTGTTCTTGGCGTCGCGTGATGGCGTTGGCAATTTCCGGCGCCAGCGAAAACAACAATTCCATTTCGTCGGGCGTGTACGAATGTTTGCCTTCATAACTTTGCACCGCAAACATGCCAAACGTTTCCGCCCCGCGTTTGAGCGGCACGCCCAGCCATTCAAACGAGAGATTGCCGTTCATTTCCACTTCGCCGCGGTCAATCATGGCGCGAATCGTCGGCGCATCGCCAAAGAGTGGAAGACCCTGCCGAATGACCCACGCGGTGATGCGTTTGCCCGCCGGCAGCATTTTGCCTGCTTCAGCGGGCAGCGGGTCCACTTCATCCTTGAAATATACAAATTCGAGCGTGTCGTCGGCGGGATGATGCAGCGCGACATACATATTCGGTGCATAGACCAATTCCGCAAGCAACCCGTGCAGCGTTTGGTAAAAATCGGCATCGGCATCGGATGTATTGACCGCGTCGGCGATGCGGAACAAGGCGCTCTGCACCTGTTCGGCGCGCGTGCGCTGCACCACTTCGCGCTGCGTCGCTTCCAACAGACGCTGCTTTTCCAGCGCGTTCGCCATCTGCGACGCCATCGTTTCCGCCACGCGAATTTCATCCGCGCTAAAGACGCGTCCCTCGTCCGTCGTATCCAAACCGATTGTGCCAACGACTTGGTCGCCGGACAATAACGGAATGATGGCGAGGCACGTCGTCTGCCGGTCGCGCATCCGTTCATGAATCGTTTCTGTCAGCGGGTCATTTTGCGGGTCGCTAATGACCAGCGATTTCTTTGTTTCAATGACATATTCGGACGACAAATTGCCCTTGACCGGAATGACAATGCCGACCGAGTGTTGTTCGTGTTCTTGCGCCAACGCATCGGCGACGACGACGAGGTCGGTGCGTTCGGAATTCAACAAGGCGATGCCGCAATTGCGCGCGCGAAACGTCTTTACCAATTCGCGCGCCATTTGCGTCAGCGAGTCTTCGATAGGTTCGTTTGACATCATCGCGCTCGCGACGCGATTCAACGATTCCAATTCGAGATTGCGTTGACGCGCTTGGGTTTCGGCGCGCGTACGTTCGCCCAATTCTTGCTGCAAGGAATTGTACAAACGCGCGTTCTCGAGCGCGGTGGAAATCGAAAGCGCGGCGCGTTCGACCAAATCCAGGTCGCTTGGCGTAATGTCGCGTTGAGTTTGCCAATCAATGCCGAGTGTGCCGATAATATCTTCACGCGCAAACAGCGGCGCAATGAGAATCGAAGCCGTTCGACGCATAGCCATCAATTCGCGAATCGCCGCCAAACGCGGATCATGTTGCGCATCCGCAAAAGCCGCGGGTCGTCGCGTTTGCATGACAATTTCGGTGGACGGATTTCCCGTCACCGGAATTTCATAACCGATGACGGAAGGATTGCCTTGCGGATGACGCTCTGCCACAACCATCAAACTTGACTTGTCTTGGCTGAGCAGCGCAATCCCCGTCTGGTCCGCGCCAAAATAATTCGCGAGCTCTTCACAGATTTCGCCCAACGCGCGGTCCACGTCGAAACTGACCGCGTGCGCCGTAACGCGATTGACCAACTCGGTTTGATGCAATTGCAGCGCGAGCGCTTGTTCCGCGCGCGCGCGTTCCGTCAATTCGATTTGCGCCGATTCATACAAACGCGCATTGTCGAGCGCAATCGCCGCGAGCTGCGCGAACCGTTCCAACGCCTGGACTTCTTGTTCGCCAAATTTCTGTTCCGGGTCGAGATACGCCAGACCGATGACGCCAATCACTTCACTGCCCGAACGCAGCGGCACTCCGACGACGCCGCGCAAAATATCGCGGCTGGCATCTTGCAGGCGTCCGCCATAATTCCGATAATCGTCCACCACAATCGGCTCGTTGCGCGCCCACACTTCGCCCGCCAGCCCGACGCCCGGCTGCGCGCGGCGGCCGACGAATCCTTCATACGCGCCTACGCCGACGCGCATTTCCATTTCGTCCGCGCCCGGCTCGCGCAAAAACACGTAACCATTTTCCGTACCGACCAATTGACCGGCGCGCGCCACAATATCCTGCAACACCGCATTGACATCCAAACGCTGCATCAAACCAACCGAAACGTTTTGCAGCGCATTCAAATACATATTCTGGCGATTGATTTGTTCTTGGCGCAATTGTTCTTCGGTAATGTCCCAGAACATGGTTTGGATGCCGTCAATCTCGCCCGCCAAGTTGCGAATGGGCGATTTGATTACGCGCACGATGATATCCTTGCCGTCGCCGCGCCGATGCGGTTCAATCGTCTCAAGCGTTTCCCCGTCGCGCAGCACCCGCAAATCATCCTGCCAATATTTCTCGGCGTGTTCGCGCGGATGAAAATCAAAATCGGTCTTGCCGTAAAGCGCTTCCGGCGTCATCA
>JAJVIA010000084.1:19182-29018 GCA_022072245.1 Anaerolineae bacterium | reverse complement strand
AACCAGACGCGCGCGAGATATGAACCATCGGGCGCGGTTACGGGCGCGCTGTAACGCTCAAACACGCGTCCGTCGCGGAATTCCACCGTATCGCGGCTGGCGCTATTTCGATCCGCATAAATTTCAGCGCTGCGCTTGGTCCAACCTTCCGGGTCCATCACATTGTCATGCACGGCTTGACGCACCGCTTGAACGGAATCCGTCGCCATCACCTCTTCGGGAACGCCCCACATTTCGGCAAAGCGCCGATTGGCGGAAAGAATCTGTTCGTCCGCGCCGACGACCAAAATGCCGTCCGGCGAAATCTGGAATTGCGCCGCAATCAATGCCGTCTGGAACGCCTCCCGTTCTTGCGTGCGCTTGCGCTCGGTAATATCTTCCGAAATGCCGAGCAAATATACCGGTTTGCCGTCCGCGCCCTTTACCGGCACTTTGGCGGTCCGCAGCCAACGCTGCGTGCCGTCCGCAGCTTGAATCGGTTCTTCGGGAATAATGAGCGTTTGCCCGCTGTTGAGAGTCTCGCGGTCTTTGGCGGCAAAAAAGTCGGCTTCTTCGGTTGGGAAAAAGTCATAATCACTTTTGCCCAAAAGTTCTTGGCGCGTATGGCCCGTAATTTCTTCGCCGGTCTTGTTCCAACGCACAAAGCGTAAATTTTGCGCGTCCTTGACAAACAACATCGTCGGCAAATTTTCGATAATCGAATCCAGAAATTGCTCTGTACTTTGACGCTGCGCCAACTCGTGTTGCGACGCGTCCAAGAGCTGGGCATTGTCCAACGCCAACGCCGCCAGCGCCGCAAACCGCTTTAGCACATCCACTTCGGTGGGGCCAAATTTTTTGTCCGCGTCCAAATGCGCCAGACCGATAACGCCAATCACCTGCGCGCCGGATTGGAGCGGCACCCCAATGACCGCGCGCAATACGTCGCGGCTGGGGTCAGCCAGGCGGCCGCCCCATTCGCGATAATCATCCACCGCCAGCGTCTGTCCCGTTTCCCACACTTGGCCCGCCAAACCAACGCCCAAGCGCGCTTGAGCGCCAACGAGGTCGCGATACGAACCCACGCCGACGCGCATTGTCATTGCTTGCGTCGCGCGGTCGAGCAAAAACACATAACCGTTTTTGGTGCCGACCAAATCGCCGGCGCGCTCGATAATGTCTTGCAACAACGCTTCCACGTCGCGGCGTTTTAGCAGCGCAACGCTAATGTCTTGGAGCGAAACGTAATACGCGTTATTCGATTCAAGTTCTTTGGTGCGGTCGCTGACGCGTTGTTCCAGATTGCCGACGAGGCCGCTCAACTGCGCGGTCATTTGATTAAAGGTCGTCGCCAATTCGCCGATTTCGTCATGGGTTTCGACGACGGCGCGCGCTTGCAAATCGCCCGCGCGCACTTGGTTCGCCGTCGCCGTCAAACGCGTAATGGGCCGCGTCAACAATTCCGCGCCGCCCAACGCAATCAACGCGCTCGCCAGCGCGACCACCAACGCAATGGTAATCGCGTCGCGCGTTTGCGCCTCGATGGGCGCCAAGACTTCGGCGCGGTCTTGGCGCGCCAACATATCCCAGCCCAAGTTTGTAATAGCCGGCGCCGCCGCGCCCGTCGTCGCTTGAATCGGCGTGCGACTATAAAACCGCGAAGCCAGCCCCGGGCCAACGACTTCGACAATCTGCTCCGGCGCATTGCGGAGGCGGCTCAACGTTTGCGGTTCCGGCGCGCCCGCTTGACGATTCCCAACCAGCTGGTCGTCAGGCAACCAAAGTTGAGCATAGCCGGTCTCGCCCAAACGAACGTTTTCCAAAACCTGCGCCAACGCTTGAATCGAAAACGTAGTCCGCAAAATACCTTGAACCGTTTGCCCATCCGCAGCGTACAAGGGCGTCGCGATATTGATGGCGTTGGTCTGACTGCTTTCGTCAAAAATCGGTTGACTGATATAGACCGCGCCTTGCCCGTTGTTGTATGCCGCTTGCCACCACGCTTCATCCGCCTGATAAAAATCCGATGTGCGATTTGTGACCGCCACGTTTGCGCCATAGCGGTCCGTCACAAACACTTCGACATTGTTTGGATACGCCGCGCGAAAACGGCGCAGCGCATCGGACGCGGTATTGTTCAAGCGCGACGCGACCAGCACATCCGCGTCATTGTTCGCCGCATCCGCCGCGCGCCAGATTTGGTCGAGGCGCGTCAACTGCGCTTGCGTGGCGTTCGCGTCGTCCGTGTACGCTTCGTTCGCTTTTTCCACTTCGGTCAGAATCGCGCTGTCAAACGCCAACACATCCAACACGCCCGTTTCCTGTTCCAACAAGCCGGCGACATTGCGCGCTTGCGTGTCGGCTAAATTTTTGAGCGCGACGCCGGTGCGCTGCGTGAGAATTTCGGTCGAGGCGCGATTATTGAAAAAAACCAAAATCGCGAGCGGGACGAGCGTTAGCGCGAGCGATACGACAATAATTTTTTCGCGCAGACTAAAGTTTGGAAATTGGCGTAAAACAAAAATCGCATACAGCGCCAAAACGGCTAGCGAAATAATAAAGGTGAGCGTAAAATTCAAAGGCGTCGGCCGCGCGGGGGAGCCAAACACATCGAGCAAAAGACAACTCGCCGCCGAAACAATGCCCGCCAACAGAGCCCAGATGCGCCAGCGCGGCGACAGAGCCAAGAACGCGCACACGCCGGAAAACGCTACGGCAATCAAGCCCATAAAGATGCCGGCGCCTTGCGCCACAAATGAAGAAAAAGGCAAAGAGACCAGCGTCACGCCCAACATCAACCCAACGCCCAAGTCGCGGCGGTTGCGCCGCGTCAACACAATGGCTGCGCCGCAAACCGCCGCCATCGCGAGCCACGAACCGAGCGCAAAACGATTGCTGCCGCTGAGTAGACCGTACACGGCGAGCGCGAGCATAATTGCGCCAATGATGCCCGCAATGCGATATAAATTTTTGTTACGCGCTTGCGTCGCTTGATCCATAATCAATTCTCACACGTTCAGAACTTGCCAGACCCACAACGGACGATACGGCGCGCTTATGCCCGCCAATAAACACAAAAACTCCACTGAACCCTGTGCAGGAACGCGTGGAGGACAAACGCCAAAATTTCGCCCCCCATCGTCGAGAGGCAGAGTCGGAACAGCCATCCGACTGTTTGCCATCTCTACACAGGAATTGTATAGGTTTGCATCCCTATTAAGCAATAGGATTGATGTACTTGGAGCGTCGTTTCGGATGTCAATTCGATTACAACGCCATTGTTGTCAGTGTACTATTCGATTGTTGTCAGTGCGCGATTCGATTGTTGAATGTTAAAGATTAGGCGGACAAGCATAACTCGTCCAACGTGAAGCGCTCGTGAGCTCCAATTGGAGGCAGCTATATCATAACAGAAAAAAAATGATTTGGAATGGTTAGCGGAAAATTGTTAGCAAATTGTTCACAAAAAAAATTGGCGACCAAAATTTTATAAAATTTTCGTCAAACCCTCTTGACAAGTTCGATTTCTGTGATATATTTCTAATCGGTTAGCGCTCTCCGCAAGCGAGCGCTAACCTCTTTCTGTGCGATTCAAAAATCAAAATTCAAGGAGAAGCATTATGGCAGACCAAACTCTGCGCCCGCTTGCCGACCGCGTAATCGTCGAACCGCTCGACCGCGACGAAACCACTGCCAGTGGTCTTTTGTTGCCCGAGACGGCAAAAGAAAAACCTCAAGAAGGCAAAATCCTCGCCATCGGGCCCGGTCGCTGGGATGAAGATGGCAAGAAACGCATCCCGCTCGAAGTCGCCGTTGACGACAAGGTAATTTTCGCCAAATACAGCGGCACCGAAATCAAAATCGGCGACAAAAAATTGCTGATTCTTTCGGAAAAAGATATTCTCGCTGTCGTTCAGAAATAATTCGCCTATAGCATAGCGCGTATGGCAAATTGGTTCGATTCCACGAATCGGACGCGCAACGATTTGCGATATGCAAACACTCGGAGGAATACCCATGGCTGCAAAGCAACTTTCATTCTCCGGCGACGCCCGCAAGCACCTCAAAGTGGGTGTGGACACGCTCGCCGACGCGGTAAAAACAACGCTCGGGCCCAAGGGCCGCAACGTAGCGCTCGATAAAAAATTCGGCGCGCCGACAGTTACGCATGACGGCGTCACAGTCGCCAAAGATATCGAACTCGAAAATCCGTACGAAAATATGGGCGCGCAACTTTTGAAAGAAGCGTCCACCAAAACCAATGACGTCGCGGGCGATGGCACCACCACGTCGGTCGTCCTCGCGCAAGCGATTGTGACCGAAGGACTCAAGGTCGTCGCCGCCGGCGCCAATCCCATGCTCCTCAAGCGCGGTCTCGAAAAAGGCACCGATGTCGTCGTCGCCGAAATCAAGAAAATGTCCAAGCCCGTCAACGGCAAAGAAGATGTCACGCACGTCGCCACCATTTCCGGCGGCGATCCCGAAATCGGCAAATTGCTCGCGGACGTGATGGACAAGGTCGGCAAAGACGGCGTCATCACGGTCGAAGAATCCAAGACCGGTTTGGATTTTGAAGTGGATTACGTCGAAGGGATGCAATTCGACCGCGGTTACATCTCGCCCTATTTCGTCTCCAATCCCGAAAAGATGGAAGCCGAAATCAGCGACCCGTACATTCTCATCACCGACAAGAAAATTTCCGCGCACACCGACATTGTGCCGGTCTTGGAAAAACTCGTCCAGATGGGCAAACGCGACCTCGTCATTATCGCGGAAGATGTCGAAGGCGAAGCCCTCGCCACGTTGGTTCTGAATAAATTGCGCGGGCTGTTGAACGTGCTGGCGGTCAAAGCCCCCGGTTTCGGCGACCGCCGCAAAGAGATGCTGCGCGATATTGCCATCCTCACCGGCGGCAACGTCATTACCGAAGAAATGGGTCGCAAACTCGAAACGACCAACGTCAGCGATTTGGGCCAAGCGCGCCGCGTCATTTCCAACAAAGACGATACGACCATCATCGAAGGCAGCGGCTCGGATAAAGACATCAAAGGGCGCATTCACGAAATCAAAGCCCAAGTGGAAAAGACGACCAGCGATTACGACCGCGAAAAATTGCAGGAACGGCTCGCCAAATTGTCCGGCGGCGTCGCGGTGATTCGCGTCGGCGCAGCCACCGAAACCGAACTCAAAGAAAAGAAACATCGCGTCGAAGACGCGCTCAGCGCCACGCGCGCAGCCGTTGAAGAAGGCATCGTCCCCGGCGGCGGCGTCGCGTTGGTCAACATCGCGCCCGCGCTCGATTCGCTCATCAAAGGCGAAAACGCGTTGAACGGCGATTTGAAAACCGGCGTCGTGATTTTGCGCCGCGCATTGGAAGAACCGCTCCGCCAACTCGCCGAAAACGCGGGCGAAGATGGCGCGGTGGTCGTCGGCGAAGTGCGCCGCTTGCAAAAAGACCAGGGCAACACAAATCTCGGTTTCAACGTCATGAGCGAGCAGTACGAAGACATGCTCGGCGCGGGCATCATTGACCCCGCCAAAGTGACGCGCAGCGCGCTGCAAAACGCGTCCTCCATCGCAGCCATGATTCTCACCACCGAAGCGTTGATTACCGACGCGCCGGAAAAAGAAAAAGCGCCAATGGGCGCGCCGCCGATGCCGGATTATTAAACCGACAAGGCAGTGAACAGGAAAATAGATAGCTAGAGAAACACCGCGCCTCATGCGAGGCGCGGTGTTTGTTTTTTACAGTCAAACGGGGGATGCGTTCGCGTTTATCCCGGCAGCGCGAGCGCGCACGCGCTAAACTCCGACGTGCTCTTTTTCACCATTGCGACAGCCGTGATGCTTTGACCGGTCGCAAACGGGCTGGCGGCAATCCAATTAAAAGATGCCTTGCCCGTTGTTGCCTGATATCACGTTTCCACGCACCTCCCCTCCCCGCGTGTTCATCCGAACTCCATTCCCATTCGGCTTACTCACTGTCCCGCCGGCGTTCGTGCCAATGAGGTTTTTGACGACTGTGTGACCGCTAGAATTCGCGGCAACAAGCGCGCGAAACGTCCCTGCGAACGTTGGGATTCGCGTCTATCCAAATGGCGCACGCCATGGGAAAGCAAATGTTTTACCAGAGCTTTCGTCTGACCTTGCCAAAGATGCGCGCCACTTTTATTCTCCACGCACGCGCACCGCTTTGATAAACAACAGCGTTTGGCGGCTGACATTTTCGAGCCGCACGACGATTTCCGCGCCCGCGTCCGGCGGCAAAACCCAGCGCGCGGTCGTTCCATTCGGACTCGCTGCGGCATCCTGCACGCGCGCGAACGCAATCCCGTTCACATCAATCTCGAACTGCGCGGGCTGCTTGCTCGCATATTCGATTTCCAGAATGTGCGGCGGCGGATTCCGAACCGCAAGTTTCGCTTCCAACTTTTTCGCGAACGCGAGCGGCAAATGCGGCGTCGCGCGCGCGCGGTCGCCCAATTCATTGTCATAATTTATTTCCGAAGGAAGCTCGCCCTGCCGCATATAAATTTCGAGCAGCGGTTCCGATTGCGTAAAATGAAATTCATCGCGCGGCGCGTAATCCAAATCGGGACGCATCCACTGCGTATGCTCCACGCGCCGTAGATTTTGCTCCACCCACTGCTGCGCTTGCGGATTGTAATAGCCGCCAAACGACATGTACCACATCGTTCGATTTTGCGCGAACGCTTTTTGCAATTCTTTCAGCGTCGCGGGCGGACTGCTGAACGCGTTCGCATTTTTCAAATAAAACGCCAGCGTGTTCATTCCCCAAAATCCTTTTTCCACCATCAGGACATCGCCGGGCGTCGTGTGCGTTTCAAAAAAATGCGCGAGCGTTTGCCAATCGTTCAATTTCGCGCGCGCATACAACGCGCGCAGCGGCGCGGCGCTAAACAGAATCAGCAATGCCGCAAACGCGCTGGCGCCGACGAAATAACGCGCGGACGCCTTTTGCGCGCGCCACCACGCCGCGCGCCGCAGCAATCCGCTTATGCCGCGCGCTATGGCGTACAGCCCATGCGCGATGAGAATCAAATAGACGGGTTGGAGAAAAATCAAATAGCGATTTGCCACGTCGTGCAGCGGATGCGTAAGCTGCAAAAACAGCGGCGGCAAAATCAACCACACGCCAAGAATCCACGCGCCGCGCCGATTTTTACGCGCGAGCAAAACAAATCCAAGCAGCGCCAACGCGAGCGACAAGCCCATGCGCCAACCCATATCGGGCGCGAGGCCGTTATCGCTCAACAACAGCTGCAAAAATTGCGGCGAGAGTTGGAACGCTTGCGCGGCGTCCGTCGTTCCGTTCGCGCCCGCGGTCTGCCCCGCGACATACGGCAGCGTGCCGGGCGCCAGCGGCAAAGCCAAGCTGCCCGCCAGCGCCAAGCTCGTCACAATCAAAACATAGCTGCGCGGGATGCGATGCCATCGGAAAAGTGAATTTTCATTTTTACGCGCGCGCCACCCCGCCGCGCCCGCGATGCCGCAGAGCGCAAAAAATTCAATGAGCGCCGGAAACACGCCAAACAAATGCGTATAGATTGCCGCCGCGTTGGCAAGCGTCAAACCCAAGACGCCGCGCCACTGCGGTTTGTCCAACAATCGCAAAAAGAAATAGAGCGACAAGGCCGCAAAGCAAACCAGCGACGCGTACATGCGCGCGTCTTGCGCGTACCAAATTTGGAACGGCGACAATGCCATCAGCAACATCGCCGCAGACGCGATTTCCCGACGCGCAAGGCGGCGCGTCGCAATGTAGGTTGCCGGGACGGCGAGCAGACTTGTCGCCAACGACGGCAGCCGAATCCAGAGCGCGGCGGCGCCCCCTTGCAGCGCAAAATGGCCCAAGACAAAATGGAGCAAAAAATCCGGCGGGTCGCGGAAACGTTCCCATATTTTTTCTAGCGGGAACGCCGCCCAGCGTGCTTGGGCGATTTCGTCGCCCCACAGCCCCTTGGCGTCGAGATGATAAAAGCGGAGCGCGAACGCGAGGAAAAGAATCAGCACAGGGATAATCCACTGTGCTGACACAACTTGCTTTTTCATGTCAAAATTATTTTTGCGCGCGAACCCGTTCACTTGCCCTGCAATTTAATGACCGTCATCGAATGGGCAGGAAAGGTCATGCCCGTCAGCTGATTGTTTTTGATTTTTCCCGCAGGCACCGCGCTCGTGACCGGCGCGACCGCCTCAGGATTGGTTGCGGTATTTTGCGTCAGAAAACCCGCCGCCGTATCGCCAATGACCGTCGTCGTCGCGCTCGTCGGTTTCGTGCCGACCAGATTTATATTGAGCGTGTACGCGCTGTCGGCGCTGTGATTCAACACGACCAGCCATACGTTCTTGTTCTTTTTTACCGCATAGACGCGCAGCGCCGGTCGCCCCGCCGGCGTCTTGGGATTATTTTTTACTTTGGCGCTGATCCACGTTTTGCCTTGCAGCTCGCGCAGCGCGGCGAGCATGTGCCACGCGGGCGTTTTGACCAGCGTCGTCGGCTGATCCAACGGCAGATAATGCGCCAGCATCACCGGCAGCGAGTACAAATCCAACAACACCAACCGCGTGACGCCCGGATACGTAACCCCTTTATATTTCACCGGCGAGATAGAATCCAAATATCCTTCCACCAAACCAAAACCCGCGAACAACGACATGCGCGTATCCACCGCAACCGCATTGTTTTTTCCGTCCGTCCGGGAAGCGTTGAATTCGCCGACAAGGATGGGCAGGTTCTTGCGCGACGGCAGCCACTTCAACAATTCTTTGCGAATCGTTTTCGGCATGGCGGTGGCGCCTTGTTTATCCACCCGCACATCGGTTTGATTTTGATAATACGAAAAATGCTGCGCGGTGGCTTCATCCGACACGGCGGCGTCCACTTGAAAGTATTGGTGCGTCACCAAAAAATCAACCTTGCTGCCCGCTTGTTTCAGAACCGTTTCATCCCACGACACGCCATTACAGCTCGTTTCGCAAATATACGCGTTGGGCAAGAGATGCAAACCGACCTTGATTTTGGGATCCACCTGACGCAGCGCTTTGGTCCACGCCAACACGCGCTTGGCATATTCCTGCTGGGTCAACTGGATTTTATGTTCATTCACACGCGTGACGCAATTGATTCCTTTAAGCCAATACTCACAGCCCGCATACGGCTCGACGCCCAAAAATATATATTTCACGTCGCGGATGCCCAGTGATTTGATGTGCGCCAAAAAGGCCTTGGCGTCTTCTTTGGTCGCCATTTCGCACTGTACATTATCGGGCGCATACGAAAGATTTTCGTTCGCCCGCGCGCAGAGGTGCGTAATGTTGACCGAAATCATCGGGTCAGCGCCAACCTCATTGCTCAGTCTGAGAAATTCATCTACATATAGGATTGACGCCGGCGACGCAGGTTCTGCCGTATAGGGGTCATACGGCTGCTGCCAATTGTCGCGGTCCACCCAGTAATACATATTGCGAACGCCCAAATTTTTCAAATCTTGTTTGGCATTGGCGTCGCGATAAAAATATGTCTGTTCGGGAATCAGCATCCCTTTATTGCTCAAAATCACGCCAAACGCATTCGCGTCAATGTTGCCTTTGGTCTGCGAAAGGTCCACTGTAATGGCGGGCCCCGCTTCGGGCGCTTGCGCCCAAGCGATGTTGGTTGCGTCCGCAAACGGCATCGGCGCGGCAAGCAGAACCGCGCCCAACAGAACGCTCAAACCAAGCGTTACGGTCGCGCGGCGCGTCCAAGTCAAAATCTTTTTCATCGTACCTCCTTCAGGTGAAACGCCCCGATTATAGCACAGGGCAACAAAAGGCAAACGGTGATTATCCACATT
>JAJVIA010000084.1:6716-19082 GCA_022072245.1 Anaerolineae bacterium | reverse complement strand
TTGTTTGGCTATCTGCATCCGTATCGCGGGCGCATGGCGCTAGCCATTTTCGCGCTCGTCGGCGCGACGGCGCTGGGTTTGTTATTTCCCTTGCTGATTATCAGTCTGCTCAGTTCAGTCACCCAAAACGGCGATATGCAGCAGCTCAATCTCTTGGCGGGCGCGTTGGTCGGCATGTTTCTGCTGCAAGCGGGCTTTACGTTCACGCAATCGTATCTGCTGGCGTTTGTCGGCGAGCATATCGTTTTTGACCTACGCACCTCGCTGTACGCGCATTTGCAAAAGCTCTCGCTGGAATTTTACGCCACGCGGCGCGTCGGCGAAATCGTTTCGCGTCTTTCAAGCGATGTGACGCAACTGCGCGCGCTGCTCACCACCAATCTGACGCAGCTGCTCAATCAAGTCCTGATGCTCGTCGGTTCAATTGTCATTCTTGTAACTTTGAATGCGGGCTTGACGCTGTTTATCCTCGCGCTCGTGCCGATTCTCATTCTCGTCGCCTTTCTCTTTGGCAGCCGCGTGCAGCGCGTCAGCGCCCATGTCCAAGACCAACTCGCGGATGCGACCGTTGTGGCGGAAGAAGGTTTGCAGGGCGTTCGCATCGTCAAAAGTTTCGGGCGCGAAGAATATGAAAGCCAGCGTTATCGCAACGCGATGACGCAAACTTTTCACGCGTCGCTCAAGTTGGCGCTGCTCAATGCGCTGTTCTTGGCGGTGATGGCGTTTCTGGGCTTTAGCGCGATTGCGGCGATTCTGTGGTACGGCGGGCGCGAAGTGATTGCGGGCAATCTTTCGCTCGCGATGATTTCGGGCTTTTTAATTTACGGCGTCACCATCGCCGCGAATCTCGGCGGCCTCGCCGGTTTGTACACGCAATTGCGCGCCGCGCTCGGCGGCGTGCAGCGCGTCTTTGAAATTCTCGACACGTCGCCGGGCATCCGTGACGCGCCGGGAGCGCAAAGTTTAGCAACGACGCAAGGGCATCTCTATTTTGACGGAGTATATTTTCATTACGAAGATTTGATTCCGGTCATTCAAGGCGTAACGCTCGACATTGCGCCGGGCGAAATTCTGGCGCTCGTCGGACCCAGCGGCGCGGGCAAAAGTACGCTCTTTAATTTGATTCCGCGCCTGTACGACCCGACGCAAGGCAGCGTGCAAATAGACGGACACGATTTGCGCGCCTTGACGCAGGCGAGCATTCGCTCGCACATTGCGATTGTGCCGCAAGAAACCATTTTATTCGGCGGCACGGTGCGCGAAAATATCTTGTACGGCAAATTAGACGCGAGCCAAGCGGAAATGATTGCGGCGGCGCAAGCGGCGAACGCGCACGAATTTATTTGCGCGCTGCCGGAACAGTACGACACGCTCGTCGGCGAACGCGGCATGAAACTTTCGGGCGGTCAGCGGCAGCGCATCGCCATCGCGCGCGCGCTCTTGAAAAATCCGCGCATCCTTTTGCTCGACGAAGCGACGAGTTCGCTGGACAATGAATCCGAAGCGCTCGTCCAAGAAGCGCTTCAGCGTTTGATGCAAAATCGCACCACCGTCATTATCGCGCATCGGCTCAGCACGATTAAAGGCGCGCACCGCATCGCGGTTATGGCGGACGGACAAATTATTGAGCTGGGCACGCACGCGGAATTGCTGGCGCGCGATGGCTTGTACGCGCGTTTATACGCCATGCAATTCCGCGACGCGGACGAATTTTTGGGACGCGTTCCAAACGCCGCCGCCGCGCCCGCGCCGCCCGCGCGCGAAACATCTGAACCGCGCGGCGGCTTGTTCGGGATGTTTGGACGAAACGTCTGACGCGCGTTACAATTGGCATTGGCTGTCGCTCGCGTTATAATCGCGCGCGGCATTTTCATTTTTTCATTTTACGCGACGCGCGCCGCGCGCGCCGACCATAGGATATCCACATGGCAGAATTTGTTTTGCACGACTGGCAAGAAGTGAATTATTACATGCGCGACGATTATCGTTTGCTCGTCGCCGGGATGGCGTTGAAACAGCTGGCGTCCGCCGACGCCGAATTGCAAACCATGGCGCGGACGACGTTCAACGCGCTGCCCGCGCAAGGCGCGCGTTCGTTCAGCAAAGCGCATCCCATCGAACAGCGCAAAGCGATTGCAAAAGGGATGCAAAATCTGCCGCAAATCGCCGCGCTCGTCATGGCGTTGTGGGCTGCCGCCGCGCAAGAACCAATCCATCTTTTGAAACAAGCCGCGCAAATGGCGGGCCTCGAATTTAACGACGCGTTCGATTGGCGGCAAGGGATGGAAGGATTTTTTACGTTCGAGGATATTCCTCTGCTTTCAGGGCTCGCCGACGGTTTGGGCGAAAAAACTACGCCTCAAGCGTACGACCATTTGAAACTCGCCGCGCTATGGCTCGGGCCCGCTGTCGTCAACCGCGACGCGCTCGCCGGTCCAACAGAGCAATGAACGTTCAGCAGTACCCTTGACGATTCAACATGTTTATTCCTGAACCGCAGCCCCGCGCGTGGCAGCGTTGGATGCACAATCTATCGTCATCGCGTTGGGGCGCCAAAGCGTTTTCGTTCTTTTTCCATCATGTTGACAACGCCGCGCTCAAATGGTCCAACGGACGTTTCACCTTTGGCGGCTGGGCAACCGGCTTGCCGGTCGCCATTCTCACGACGACGGGCGCGAAAAGCGGCCAACCGCGCGCCGTGCCGCTTTTGATTATTCCATACGAGAACGCCCTCCTCCTCGTCGCGTCCAATTGGGGCGGTAAAAAATATCCCGCGTGGTATCACAATTTGCGCGCGCAGCCGCAGTGTCAGGTCACCTATCGGAACGAGACGCGCGCGTTTCGCGCGCGCGCGGCGCAGGGCGCGGAATATGCGCGCGCGTGGGAACACGCGGTAAATTTGTACAAAGGTTACGCGGAATACCAAAAACGCACCGGCGGGCGTCCGATTCCAATTCTGCTTTTGGAACCTCTCTCCAAGTAAAAAATTTTATGACAGTTCTTTCTCCCGTTCGCGCATACGAACATAAATGGATTGTTTTGGTTTGTGTCGGCATCGGCACATTCATGTCCGCGCTTGACGCCAGCGTCGCCAATATCATCTTGCCGGTGGTGAGCCGCGATTTTGGCGCAAGCGTGACGACCGTCGAATGGGTCGTCACAATTTATTTGGTGGTCGTCAGCGGTTGGCTGCTCACCTTTGGCCGGCTCGGCGACATGTTTGGCAATAAATCGTTGTATGTAACCGGCTTTGGCATCTTTACCGCGAGCTCGCTCTTGGCGGGGCTCGCGCCGAACGTCTATGCCCTGATTCTTTTTCGCGTTAGCCAAGCGCTGGGCGCGGCGATGCTCTTTTCCAATTCGCCCGCCATCTTGACCAAAAATTTTCCGGCGGAACAGCGCGGTCAAGCGTTGGGGCTGCAAGCGACAATGACGTATCTCGGCTTGACGGTGGGGCCCTCGCTAGGCGGCTGGCTCACGGAACAATTTAGCTGGCACGCCGTTTTCTTTATCAATGTGCCGATTGGTTTGCTCGGCATTTTAATGGCGGCGCGTTTCATTCCGCGCGAAACGCGCAGCGCGCGCCGCGAACGCTTTGATATTCTCGGCGCGATTTTATTCACCATCGGCATGATTGCGCTGCTGCTCGCGCTGAATCAGGGCGCGGAATGGGGTTGGACTTCGCCGCTAACGCTCGGCTTGTTCACCGGCGCAATGATAATTTTTGGCGCCTTTATCGCGGTCGAACGTCGCAGCGAATTTCCCATGTTGGACCTGGCGCTCTTTCGCGTGCGTCTCTTTAGCGCCTCGACGGCGACAGCCGTGATGAATTACATTTGTCTGTACATGATTATTTTCTTGCTGCCGTTTTATTTGATTCAAGGACGCGGCTATAGTCCCCAAGACGCGGGTTTGATTCTCACCGCGCAGCCCTTGATCATGATTTTTGCCGCGCCGCTGAGCGGCATTCTTTCCGACCGCATCGGCTCGCGCATTCTTGCCACGCTGGGCATGACGATTCTCGCCGGCGGTTTGATCTGGCTCGCGCGCTTGGGCGCGGAATCTTCCGTCAGCGATATCGTCATTCCGTTGGCGGTCGTCGGTCTCGGCACGGGCATTTTTGTCACGCCCAACAACAGCGCGCTCATGGGTTCCGCGCCGCGTCAACGGCAAGGCATCGCGGCGGGCGTTCTCGCCGCCGCGCGCAATGTGGGCATGGTCTTGGGCGTCGGTCTAGCCGGCGCGATTTTTTCGACGGTCTCTGGAGCGTCGTCGGCGCCCGACGCGTTGTATGCAAGCGTCGCCGCGAGTTTTCTTGTCGCGGCGGGCATTGCCGCGCTTGGCGCGCTAACGTCGGCGGTGCGCTAACCAAAATCCAAAATGTTGGGTCTTGCGGACACAATGTGTCAACTCTGGACCGTCCGCCCGAACGTATAGCAAATTTGTTCTTTTTGTGTATAATGCTGCGCGCACTTGACAATCCGCGATGGCAAGCTATGTTTTCACGATGAGCCGATGAGGGCTGAAACTGAATTTTTTACCTTTCATCCTTCATCTCGCATCCTTTCTTATGGACATTGGCACAATTAAACCTACCGATATTCGCGACGAGATGCAAACGGCATATCTCGATTACGCGATGAGCGTGATTACGTCGCGCGCGCTGCCCGATGTGCGCGACGGCTTGAAACCTGTACAGCGCCGCATCTTGTATCAAATGAACGAGATGGGTTTGCGGCACAATGTCGCCACGCGCAAATGCGCGCGCATCGTCGGCGACGTGCTGGGCCGTTTTCATCCGCACGGCGACCAATCGGTCTATGACGCGCTCGTTCGCATGGCGCAAGATTTCACCATGCGCTATCCGCTGGTGGATGGGCAGGGAAATTTTGGCAGCATTGACGGCGACCCGCCGGCGGCGATGCGTTATACCGAAGCGCGGCTCACGGAAATCGCCGAAGAATTGCTCGCCGATATTGACATGGATACGGTGGATTTTTATCCGAACTTTGACGATACGCTCAAGCAACCGGCGGTGCTGCCCGGCAAAATCCCCAATCTGCTGCTCAACGGCGCAAACGGCATCGCCGTCGGCATGGCGACCTTGGTCCCGCCGCACAACCTTTCGGAAATTTGCGACGCCATTCAATATGTCATTGAGCATTGGCATAAAGTTGACGACATCGAACCCGACGATTTGATGCAATTTGTCAAAGGGCCCGACTTTCCCACCTACGGCATCATTCTCGGTACGGACGGCATCAAAGAAGCATACGCCACCGGCAAAGGGCGCATTGTCGTGCGCGGCAAAATTCACACCGAAGCCATGAGCGGCGGACGCCAGCGCATCGTCGTCAGCGAAATTCCGTACCAAGTCAACAAGTCCTCGCTCATTGAACGCATCGCCGAACTCGTGCGCGACAAAAAAATTGAAGAAATCGCCGACCTGCGCGACGAATCGGACCGGCAAGGCATGAGCATCCTCATCGAATTGAAACGCGGCGTCGAACCAACGCCCGTCATCAATGCGCTGCTGAAATATACGCCGCTGCAAACCGCGTTCTCGCTCAATCTTTTGGCGTTGGTGGACGGCGAACCGCGCGTGCTTTCGCTCAAAAAATCGCTGCAACTTTTTGTCCAGCACCGTCAAAGCGTCATTACGCGCCGCACGCAGTACGAATTGGAACGCTTGAAATTGCGCGCGCACATTTTGGAAGGTTTGAAAATCGCGCTCGATAATTTGGACGAAGTGATTCGGCTCATTCGCCAATCGCCCGATGTCGAGACCGCGCGCGAACGTTTGATGAAACGCTTTAAACTTTCCGAACTGCAAGCGACCGCGATTCTCGACATGCAGCTGCGCCGCCTCGCCGCGTTGGAACGCGAAAAAATCAAAGACGAACTCGCCGAAGTCAAAAAGCGCATCAAGTACTTGGAAGATTTGTTGGCGCATCCCAAGAAAATTCTCGGCGTCATTCAGGACGAGTGCGCGGATTTAAAAGCGCGTTTCGGCGACGCGCGCCGCACCTTTATCGCGCAGACGAACGAAACGGAATTCAAAGAAACTCATCACGCGGAAGAAGGCGTCGCGTTCGTCACGCTCTCGCGCGACGGCGTGATTCGCAAAGCGCCGCCCGCGCAATATCGCCGCACGCGCAGCGATGCCGTCAACGGCGTCGCGGAAAAAAGCGACGACCCGACGATTGCGCTGCTCATTGCCAACGCGACCGACAATCTCGTCCTGTTCACCAATCGCGGGCGCGCGCTCGGGCTGCGTTTATCCCAAGTCCCCGATGTCGCGCGCAATCCGTCCGGCTTGGCGCTGACGAATCAACTCGAAAGCGGCGAAAAATTTGTCAGCGTCGTCGCGCTCGACGGCGCAACCGAAAATGTATTCATGACGCTCGCCACCGCGCAGGGCAAAATCAAACGCACCGCGCTCGAAGAATTTGTCGGCATTCAAGCGGGCGGCGTCAAAGCGATCAATCTCGGCGAAGGCGAAGAACTCGGTTGGGCGCACGTCACGCGCGGCGGCGGTGAATTTCTCATTGTCACCGCGAGCGGCCAAGCGTTACGTTTTACCGAAGACGAAGTGCCGATTCAAGGACGCGCCGCCGCGGGCGTGTGGGCGATTAAATTGGCGGACGACGACAAGGTCGTCGCGCTCGAAGTCGTCAAGCCCGATACGTTCCTCGTCGTCGCCAGCGCGAACGGTTTCGCCAAACGCGTCGCCCTAAAAGAATTTCAACCCAAAGGCAGATATACGCAAGGCAACAGCGTTTTTGACGCCGACAAGAAAACGGGCTCGGTCGCGAGCGCGCGCCTAGCCGCCGAAGACGAAGACGTAATGTTTGTATCGCAAAACGGTTTGACCGTGCGCGTGCGCGCCGAAAATATCGCCAAAGGAAAACGCGAAACCAAAGCCAAATTGTTCGTCGAACTCAAAGAGAACGACGCGCTGGCGCGCGTCACAACACTGGTCGGTCACGTCGAAGGCGAAGAAAAGAGCGAGAAAAAAAGCGCGCCCGCGTCGTCGAACGGCAACGGACATAAACCCGAACGCCCAAGCCGCGCAAACAAGCCGGACGCGCACGCCGCCAAACGCGCGGCGCAAGCGGAACCCAAGCGCGCCGCCGCGCCAGCCAAACAGAAAAACAAAGCGGAAAAAACGAGCGCGAAACAAACCGCGCCCAAAGCCGCCGCGCCGCCCAAACAAAATAGCAAGCCCAAAGCAGTTCCCGCGCCCGCGGCGGCGGATGAGGATGAACAGATGGAATTGCCATTAGCATCCTTCAAGCCGCTGCCGAAAAAAAAGTAAATGAACGAGGAGGCCTATGAATTATCCGCGCGTTCACGTCAGCCATCATCCGCTGATTCGTCATAAACTAACCAAGCTGCGAGACATTAACACGGAACCGAAAAAATTCCGCGAACTCGTGCGCGAAATCGCCATCTTGCTCGCGTACGAAGCGACGGCTGACCTCACGCTCGAAGAAAATAGCGTGACGACGCCGCTGCAAGAGACGGTCGGGTATCGTTTGCACGACAAAATCGGACTCGTGCCAATTCTGCGCGCGGGGCTCGGCATGGTCGAAGGATTTTGGGAAATGATGCCGCCCGCCGAAGTGTGGCACATTGGTTTTTACCGCGACGAGCGCACGCTCAAACCGGTCGCCTATTACAATCGCTTGCCCGTTTCGCCCACCGTCCAAGTGTGCGTCATTCTCGACCCGATGCTCGCCACCGGCGGCTCGGCGGTCGAGTGCGTAAATCTTTTGAAAAAGTGGGGCGCCAAACGCATCAAATTCGTCGGCATGATTGGCGCGCCCGAAGGCATTCAAAAACTTGTCGAAACGCATCCCGACATTGACATTTATCTCGGCGCGATTGACGAACGCTTGACGACCGACGAGGATGCGTTCCCCGCCGGGTACATCATGCCCGGCTTGGGCGACGCGGGCGATAGACAATTTGGAACGGGATAGCGGCGCAAGTCACAGGCAAAAATTTTTTCTGCTGCCGCCGGCTTGCGCTCCGCTTCTGCTGCTTGGCTAAAATAATGACACGCCCATCTTGGGACGATTATTTCATGACCATCACGCTCGACGTATCTATGCGTTCGACGTGTCTGCGCGCGCAAGTCGGCGCCATCATTGTCAAAGACAAACGCATTTTGACGACGGGCTATAACGGCGCGCCAAAAGGTTTGCCGCATTGTCTCGACGCGGGCTGCGAAATTGTGAACGGGCATTGCGTTCGCACGCTGCACGCGGAACAGAATGCGATTTTGCAAGCTGCGTTGTATGGCGTTTCGCTCGAAGGCGGCGCCATTTATACGACGCATCAACCGTGCCACACGTGCGCGAAAATGATTATCAACGCGGGGCTCGTGCGCGTGGTCTATGCGGGAAAATATCCCGATGACCTCGCGCAAAAATATATGCGGCTTGCGGGTTTGAAACTCGACGCAATGGATTTGGGCGAACGCACTCCCGCGCCGCCGCCGAGCATTTTGGACGAACATAAATAAAAAAATGCGGAGCGTATTTTGCGCCCCGCGTTTTTTTTGCGCGCTCGTTGAAAAATCTGCATCCGCGCATATAATAGACCGCGCTTGGGCATTATCTGCCCGACAAAAAATACCCTATCCCAAGAATTAGGAGCAATCACGATGGACAAACATCAACAACTCGTGCTTGGCTTTTTCGAAAGCCGCGCCGCCGCCGACCATGCCGCGCAGGAGCTCAAAGAATTTGACAAAGCCGTCGCCGGCGTCAAATTTGATAATATCGGCATTCTGGTCAAGGACGACAAAGGCCAAGTCAAAGCGCACATGGAAGGACCGCGCCGCACCGGCGTCGGTATTTTGCTCGGCGCGCTGGCAGCCGTCTTGACCGGCGGACTTTCGCTCATTGCCGGCGTCGTGCTGGGCGGCGCGTTGGGTCATTTTGTACACAAGAGTCTGGGCATGTCCAAAGACGACCTTGCGCGCATTAGCGGCGAACTCGACGGCGGCAGGGCGGCGGTTGGCGTGCTGGTGGACGAAAGCCAAGCCAAAGCGGTGACGGCGTGGATGGAAACTGTCGGCGGCAAAACGGAAACGCATCAAGTTTCCGAGCAGGCGACGGACGAAGCCGCTGCCGTGTTGCAAGAACATCCCGACGCCGAACCCGAAGGCGCCGACAACGCGCCGCCCTCGGCAGCGCAATAAATTGAAAAAAAACTTTCGGAAGCCAAGTTCCGAAAGTTTTTTTTTCGACGCGCGGCGTTATTGCGTAAAAGGTTCAAACACGTTGGAAAAAGCCCATGGCGCTTGAACGATGCCGCTGCAATCGGGCGCCACATACGCGCCATTGTTCGGACAACTCTGGTCGCGGCTCATGGACCACATGGCGAGCCGCGCGATATTTTTTTGCTGTGCGAATTGTAAAACCTGCTGCGCGTCGGACAGCGTGAACACTTCGGGATGCACGTCGTTCAAACCGATCATCGGCGTAACGCCAAGCATGCGCCAAATTTGCGCGTCCGTTTTGTTCGGATACAGCGGCTGCAATTGCGCGTGCAAACTGTTCAGCGCCGCAATCGCGTTATCGCCCATCCGATAGGGGTCAGCCGCCGCGCCGCCGTAATCCATCGCCATGATGTTGACGGTCGAAATTTCGACGCCGTTTGCGAGCGCGTTTTGTAACAGCGCGACGCCTTGCCAAGTCAAACCCGTCGGCAAAACAGGCAGCGTAAAGGAAACGTCCAGCGTTTTGTTTTGCACGCGCGCTTCCGCTTGCAATGCCGCAATCGCCTTGTTGCGACGGTCAACGGATGCCGTATCCTCAATCGCCGCGCCTTCAATGTCAAAATCGAGATGCGTCAAATGATACGCCTCGATCACGGCTTGATATTGCGCTTGCAGACTCGCCATCGTGCCGCAACTCTGCGCGAGTTCAACCCCGTTCGCGCCGCCAAATGAAACAATCACATCGCCGCCGCTTTGACGCAGCGCGTCCATTTCGGTTTGATAAAAATTGTCCGCGAGCGGAATCACGCCGCCCCACGCCGCGCTGCAACCGTTGCGACTGACCATAAACGCTAACGTGTAATGCTTGACGCCCGTCTGCTGCGCGAATTGCGCGAGGTTCGGCGTGGGCCACAAGAGAATGTCCACATACGGCGCAAAGACGCGCGCGGGAAATACGGAATTGCCCGGCGTGGGGGTGGGGGTGAACGACGCGGCGCGCGTGGGGGTGAACGCTGCGGCGAGCGTGGCAGTGCGCGTGGGGGTGAACGCTGCGGCGAGCGTTGCAGTACGCGTAGGTGTGAGCGTCGCAGTACGGGTGGGGGTGCGCGTCTTGCGCGGTTTTTTTGTGGGCGTCGCAGTGGCTCGAGTTTTGCCATTGCATTTGACGGGGACGCCGTTGAGTTTGCAGTTTTTGGGCGAGCTCAATGCGCCGACGGTTTGCGCGACAAAACCAAAATTGACTTGGGCGCGCGCGGGAATGTCCTGATTCCACGCCGCGCCGCGAATGACGTAATGCGTCGCGGTGTGCGAAACAATCTCGGCATCCCAAATCGAGGTAAGGTTGTGCGGCGAATCAAATTCGAGTTCCCAATTTGGGAGCGCGGCAGCCGCCCTATTTTTAATGGTAAAGTTGGCTTGAAACCCGCTCTCCCACGCGCTATCGAGACGATATATAATCGTCACCTTCATTGCGGCGGACGCGGTGGAAACGACGAGCAGCGCGCTCACGGCGCACCAAATCGTAAAAAGCAGCGTCAAACGTTTCATTGCAAAAATTCCTCCGTCAACCAAAGGGAATCTATCGGCGCGAAAAATTTTTGGACAGAGAACAATGCCATTATGCGCGGGGCGCAAATAAAACGACATAGCCCATTTGGGCTATGTCGTTTTTGTCGCATAATTCCGTTGATGACGCGCGCGATACGCTTGTTTTAGCAGGACGCCGCGCGCAAGCGGCATTACCCTTTGTACGCATCAATCAATTTGCGAATCGCCGCGCTAAAATTCTTGTCCACGCGTTTCAAAAGTTTGATTTGATGCGGATACAAGTACACGCGTTTGGCGACAACCGTTTTGTGAGCGCGGGAACCATTCGCAGATTTCTGCGCCCGTGTTTTGCTTTGTCGCATTTCGTAATCGTCTGGAACGGGTCCGATAACAACATGCTTTTTTCCTGCAAACCGATTTGGTTTTGCTTTGGAATAATCAATGTCGTATTCGGGCAGCAGGTCGTCGTCAGGCGTCATTTGAATTGGCCTTGCTGCTTTATTCGCGTTTCTCTTCTTCATACCTTTTTCTTTCACCCGCCGTCGCGAGTCTTGCGCTGATCAGACGAATGAGCATGATAGTGCGTTCAACAAAGACTACAAACAACAAGCGGTTGCGCTTGGAATGTCCAATTAACAATTCGCGCGACTCTTCAAACGAATGAGTTTCGTCCTCAAGGATAAGCGCATACGGGTCGTCAAATGCAGTTTGTGCTTCTTCAAAGGAAACGCCGTGACGTTCGACATTTCGCCGCGCCTTGGTGGAATCCCAAATGAATTCGACATTCTCTGGCATAGGAGAATAAGGTACGTGACATCTTTTTTAAATCACGCTTTGTACGCGTCAATCAACTTCCGCACTGCCGCGCTAAAATTTTTGTCCACCCGTTTGAGTAGTTTGATTTGATGCGGATACAAGTAGACGCGTTTGGCGACGACGCTTTTGTGAGCGCGGGAACCGTTGCCATTTTGTTGCGCGCGTTTGGTTTTGTATCCACTCGGCACAGGCCCAATGATAATTTGGCGCGTTCCAGCAAAGCGATTGGGGCGGGTCTTGCTATAGTCCACCTCATAGTGGGGCCGCAGTTGGTCATTCAAATCCTCTTCGGGTGGAATCCTATTTGTCTTTGTCTTCATACTTTTTACGCTCCGTACGGGTTGCCAAGCGCGCGCTAATCAGACGGATCTCCTTCGGTTTGCGCTCTGTAAAAGAGACAAAAAGGAGTCGCTGCTTGTTTGAATATCCAAGAATAATTTCGCGGGTCTCGTCTTCGGAATGGTCCTCATCGTACATCATTACGGCGTGAGGATCTTGGAATACGGTTGCTGCTTCGTCGAAACCGACGTGATGAAGATTGAGGTTAACCTGCGCTTTGCGGTCATTCCAAAGATACTGGGTGTCAGGTTCTTCCACGTAGAGCCCTCGATGTTATCGGCAAACATTATACATCATCCTTGCACCAAAGAACGCGACAGCTTCTAACGTCTCCGCTGACTCGCCGTCCGCGCGCGATACGGCTTGGGCGGCGTACTCGAATCTGACGTTTGACGTTTCACGTTTGACGGTTCACGCTTTACGTTTGACGC
>JAJVIA010000084.1:4525-6616 GCA_022072245.1 Anaerolineae bacterium | reverse complement strand
TTCACGCTTTACGTTTGACGCATCCCGTTCCGCTTTTTGCGCGCGCAATTGTTCAATCTCCCAATGGTCTTCGGTCGCCATCACCTTTTGCCATTCGGGACGTTCGTCGAGCGTGTCGAGCATCGCGCGCAGTTCCATGATTTGGTCGCGCAGCAGCGCCGCTTTTTCAAATTCCCACTTGCTCGCCGCGTCCTTCATCTGCTTTTCCAAATCCGCAATCAATTTTTGCGCGTCGCTCTTGGGCATGTCGAGCGGCAGCGTTCCTTTTTCGGTCGCATACTCGCCGCGCGCTTCCGCCATCGTACGCACGCGGTCGGTGAGGTCTTTGATTTCTTTGACAATGCCCTGCGGTTCGATATTGTGTTCTTTATTGTACGCTTCTTGAATCGCGCGGCGGCGATTCGTTTCATCAATCGCGCGCTGCATCGAGTCGGTCATTTTGTCCGCGTACATGATGACCGTGCCGTTGACGTGACGCGCCGCGCGCCCCGTCGTTTGAATCAACGACGTTTCACTTCGCAAAAAACCTTCCTTGTCCGCGTCCAAAATTGCGACCAATGAAACTTCGGGCAAGTCTAACCCTTCGCGAAGCAAGTTGATGCC
This sequence comes from Anaerolineae bacterium, assembly GCA_022072245.1. GTDB lineage: Bacteria > Chloroflexota > Anaerolineae > UBA4142 > SHND01 > SHND01. The sequence continues at coordinate 6,013 of JAJVIA010000084.1, read as the reverse complement.
GACGACGACATCGTACACGCCCATTCGCAAATCGCGCAGAATCTCGATGCGTTCGAGCGTTTGCACTTCGGAATGAAGATAATGCACTTTGAACGCGAGTTCGTGCAAATAGTCTGCTAAATCTTCCGCCATCCGTTTCGTCAGCGTCGTCACCAACGCGCGTTCGCCCTCGCCGATGCGTTTGCGTAACTCTGCGACGAGGTCGTCCACCTGCCCTTTGATCGGACGCACAATCACTTGCGGGTCAACCAAACCGGTCGGACGAATAATTTGCTCGACGATTTGCGCGGACGTTTCGCGCTCGAATTGCGCGGGCGTCGCGCTGACGAAAATTAACTGATTGATTTTATTTTCAAATTCGTCGAACTTTAATGGGCGATTATCCAACGCGCTCGGCAAACGAAAACCGAAATCAACGAGCGTGGACTTGCGCGCTTGGTCGCCGTTGTACATCGCGCGCACTTGCGGAATCGTGTTGTGCGATTCGTCAATGATGACGAGATAGTCGTCGGGAAAATAATCCAACAGCGTCCACGGCGGCGAACCCGCCGCGCGCTGTGAAAGATGCCGCGAATAATTTTCGATGCCGCTGGTGTAACCGAGTTCGCGCATCATTTCCAAATCGTATTTCGTGCGCTGTTCGATGCGCTGCGCTTCGAGCAATTTGCCCTGTTCGCGGAACACGCGCAGTTGTTGATTCAATTCCGCTTCAATGTCTTCCAACGCTTTTGCCAATTTTTCTTGCGGCGTGATGAAATGTTTGGCGGGATAAATGTCAATGCTCGTGTGTTCCAAAAGCAATTCGCCCGTGAGCGGGTCAATCTCGGTAATGCGGTCAACCTCGTCGCCAAAAAATTCGACGCGATACGCGGTCTCGCCGTACGCGGGCATCACTTCTAGCGTATCGCCGCGCACGCGAAATTTGCCGCGCGTCAATTCCAAATCGTTGCGCTCGTAATAAATTTCAACGAGATGCCGCAATACTTTGTCGCGCTGGCGCGTCTCGCCGCGTTTCAAAGAAATAACGACGCGGCCGTAATCTTCGGGCGAACCCAAACCATAAATGCACGACACCGACGCGACAATGACGACATCGCGCCGCGCAAAGAGCGAACTCGTCGCCGCGAGCCGCAAGCGGTCAATCTCGTCGTTGATGCTCGAATCTTTTTCGATGTACAAATCTTTGGACGGCACATACGCTTCGGGCTGGTAATAATCGTAATACGAAACAAAATACTCGACCGCGTTGTTGGGAAAAAATTCGCGGAACTCGGCGTACAGCTGCGCGGCGAGCGTTTTGTTGTGCGCCATGACGAGCGTGGGCCGTTGAACCTGTTCGATGATGTTCGCCATTACAAAGGTCTTGCCCGTGCCGGTCGCGCCGAGCAGCGTTTGATATTTCATTCCCGCGTTCAAGCCGCCGACGAGTTTTTCAATCGCCGCAGGTTGGTCGCCGGTGGGCTGAAAGGGAGAGACAAGTTTGAATTC
>JAJVIA010000084.1:0-4425 GCA_022072245.1 Anaerolineae bacterium | reverse complement strand
CGAAAATCCATTTTGCCCGTGAACACGCAAGACCACGCGCGCGATGCTTGCGCGGCTCGCTCGGGCGCGGGCGCATAGTATTCGCAATCCACGCCGTTCGGAATCACAAACGGTTTGATGCGCGCATCGAGCTGCGCGATGGCGTCCGCGTCTTGCCGTGAAACGGCGACAACGGCATTCGCGTTCAAACATACCGCGCGTTCAAAGCGTTTCAGTTTGTGGTATTGAATCCACGAATACAGCGCGCCGTGCCAGCGTTTGAAATTTTGGCGGTCGGTTTCGTACGCGGTTTTTTGCAGCGTCCATTCCGCGTTGTGATCGTCAAAAATCAATTTTTGATTTTCGATTTTTGATTTTTGATTGAACCACGCGTTTGCCATCTCGATGCCTTCGATTTGTACGACGTCATAGCGGTTCGCGTTCAGCAGCGTCGTTAATTTTTGCGCGAGCGGCGGCGAGTCCAAGCGCCGCGCCATGTCGGGAAGCGGATGAAAAAATGTTTCGAACGCGCGCCGCCACATGGGACGCGTGGGCGGAGGAACGATTTCAAGGCGCGCGCAAAATTCGCGCAGCGGCGAATTTTCCAACTCGTGCGACGCGCCAAACGAAAGCAAATGGATTTCGTGACGCGGCGCAAGATTTTTTAGGATATTGAAATTGCGAAGCGTTGTCCCCTGATGGGGAGGATACGGCAATTGTGGGGTGAGAAAGAGAAGTTTCAAGTAGCAGGTATCAGGTAGCAGATAGCAGTTGGTAGGGAGCAGGTATTCGGCAGAAAATAAAGACCTGCAACCTGCTGCTTATTTCCCTGCTACCTTGCGATACACATCCAATGTTTCGCGCGCGGCGCGTTCCCACGAAAATTTCGCGGCGCGTTTCAAACTCTTGGCGGACATTTCCGCGTGCAGCGCTTTGTCGGTCAAGACGCGATGCAGCGCCACCGTCCAACCTTCGACATCGTTCGGGTCCACGAGCAAGCCCGCGTCGCCGACGACTTCGGGCAGGGACGAAACCTTGGACACAATTACGGGCGTGCCGTGCGCCATCGCTTCCAACGGCGGCAAACCAAATCCTTCGTACAACGAGGGCAGCGCGAAAACGCGCGCGGCTTTGTACAGATATTGCAATTCATCCGCCGGCACGCCGCCGAGAAAACAAACCTTGTGACGCAATTTATATTTGTCCAGCGCCTGGTCCACCTCTTCGGTCAACCAGCCCTTGGTGCCGGCAACCAAAAGGCGCGCCGCGCTGCGATAATTGTCCAACAATTTGCTATAGGCGGCGAGCAGCGTCGGCAAATTTTTGCGCGGCTCGATGGTGCTGACAAACAAAATAAAATCGCCGTCCACGCCATATTTTTCGCGCACACGCGCGCGCGCGACGGCGGGGTCAAGCGGCTGCGCGGTCGAATATGCCGCTTCGTAAATGACGGAAACTTTGTCTTCGGGTACGCCGAGCAAACGCGTAATATCGCGCTTGGTGCTTAACGAGACCGCAATCACATGCGCGGCGCTGCGCGCGGCGGGGTCAATTTGACCGTAATACTTGGCCGCTTGGGGCGTCAAGAGTCGCGGATACAAGAGAAACGCCAAATCGTGAATGGTGATGACATTGGGCGCGCGCGTTTTGTACGGCGGAATAAAATCGGGACTGTGAAACACGTCCAATGGATGCGGCAGCATTTCCACGCTCAACGCGAGCCGTTCAAAACGATGATGACTGGGCGTCCAGAGTTTGCGGCGCTGTACGTTGGGCGCTTCCACCAGCCGCATGGTATCTTTGCGGCTTTGGAACAAAACATATTCGTTTTCAGAATCAAGGGCGGCGAGAGCGTCGGTCAGGCGAAGAATGTATTGCCCGATACCGGCAGTACTGTAAAAAACAAGACGCGCGTCAATTCCAATTCGCATAAGGGAGCTCGTCAAAAGGGTCGGACGTTCCGCGACGAGCTTCCTTGCGCGCAGCGCGGATGGGTTTCATGATTTTTTGTATTATATCTGGAAAGAGGGCGGCGGCAAAAAACTCATTGCGTTCCGGGGCGCGCTTGTCAGAGCGTGCGCTTGACGCTATGATAACGCCCCGATGTATTATTTTGCGCTCGCAATTTTCCTCTCGGCATTTTTGTTGTTTCAGACGCAACCGTTAATCGGCAAATACATTTTGCCCTGGTTCGGCGGCGCTCCCGCCGTCTGGTCCACCGCGCTGCTCTTTTTTCAAGCCATGCTCACCGCCGGCTATGCGTATGCGAATTGGCTGCACCGCCGATTATCGCCGCGCGCGCAAGGCGTCGTCCACGGCGCAGTAATCTTGGTTTCGTTGGCGCTGTTGGCTTGGAACGCGTTCCGTTGGTCTGCGCCGATTTTGCCGGATGCGGCGTGGCGTCCCGCGTCGGTGGATTCGCCGTACGCGGATGTTTTTACCATTCTATCCGCAGCCATTGCAATTCCATATTTTGCGCTGGCGTCCAACAGTCCGCTGCTGCAAGCATGGTTCAGCCGCGCCTTTCCCAATAAATCGCCGTACCGGTTATACGCGCTGTCAAACGCAGGTTCTCTGCTCGCGCTATTGACGTATCCGATTTTGGTCGAACCGAATTTAGCGGTGACGCAACAAGCCCGGGTCTGGACAATCGGCTATGTCGTTTTTGCCGCGCTGGTTCTGTACGGCGCGTACCGCATGATGCGCCTGTCTCCGCGCCAAGACGCCGCGCGGGATGAAACCATTTTTGGAACGCCGACGCTTCCCTCGCGCAGCGCGCGCGGATTGTGGCTATTGCTGCCCGCGTGCGCGTCCGCGCTCTTGTTGGCTACGACCGCTCAAATTACGCAAGAAGTCGCCGTCATTCCGTTTCTGTGGATTCTGCCGCTTGCCATTTATCTTGTGAGTTTTATTTTAACGTTTGACAGCGCGCGTTGGTATGCGCGGCGCGCGTTCACCTACGCGTTTTTCTTGGTCAGCGCGCTGGCGACTCTTGGTTTGGCAATGGGCCCGCAGCTGGGATTGTGGGTCCAATTGAGCATATACCTGACCATGCTGTTTGTGAGCTGCATGATTTGTCATGGCGAATTGGCGCGGCTGAAACCGCATCCGCGTTACCTTACGACATTTTATTTGGCGCTTTCCATCGGCGGCGCGTTGGGCGGCATTGCCGTCAGTTTGCTCGCGCCCCTTGCGTTCAAAGGATATTGGGAATTGCCGCTGGGATTGATCGCTTGCGCGGGGTTGTTGCTCTTTATCACATTTCGCGAGCGCAGCGCGGCGGGCAGCGCGCGCACCCGCGCGGACTTGACCGTTTTGGGCGGCGCGTTCGTATTGTTGTGCGGCGTTTTTATTTTGGATGTGAAACCGACGCTGTGGGATGCAGTGTACGCGACGCGCAATTTCTACGGCGCGCTGCGCGTAAACGAAATCAACGCGGCCGACGCGTCGGAACGCGCGTATCAATTGGCGCACGGCGCGACGCTGCATGGCTTTGAATTTATCGCTCCCGCCAAACGCGCGCTGCCGACGGCGTATTACACCGAACAGAGCGGCATCGGTTTGGCGCTCCGCTATTTCCCAACGCGACCTGCCCCGCGACGCATCGGCGTCTTGGGTTTAGGCATTGGCGTCTTGGCAGCGTATGCGCAGCCCGGCGACGAGCTGACATTTTATGAAATCAATCCCGACGTGATTCAATTGGCGCAAGGCAAAGGAGCTTTTTTTCATTTTTTATCCGACGCCCGCGGCGCGGTGCGCGTGGTCGCCGGCGATGCGCGTCTTTCGTTGGAACAAGAACTGGCGGCGCACGGCTCGAAGCAATTTGACCTCTTGGTCTTGGACACTTTTAACAGCGATTCCGTACCCGTGCATTTGGTGACGCGCGAAGCGATGGCGTTGTATTTACAACATCTAAAACCCGATGGGGCGCTGGCGCTGCACATCAGCAACAATTATTTGGATTTGCGTCCGGTGATTTACAAACTCGCGGACGAATTTGGTTTGCACGCCGCGTTCATCGAAACGCCCGCGGACAACGAGCGCGCGTCCCTCTCGCTGTGGATGCTGCTGACGCGCAACGAAAAATTTCTGGCGCAGCCCGAAATTGCCGCGCGCATTTCGCCGCGTCCCGCCGACCTCAAACCCTTGAATTTATGGACCGACGATTACAGCAATCTTTTTCAGATTTTGCGATAAAGCAAAAGCGTATGGCTGTCCGCTTTTTTTGCGCCCAATCTTTACCAAATCCGAATCTTTCGCGCATTAACCTTTGAATCACGCGGGGTTGATGTATTATGGCGCGCGGTATTATGATGCAGATCATTGCGAGTTCATCCCGACCAGGTGGAGGAGATTTTATTAGGTTCTTACTCTCACCTCTCGAATGAGGAAACACCAATGTTACTGTTGAAATCCTATGATAATAACAGCACTCTTGCCACTCTA
>JAJVIA010000043.1:53748-57759 GCA_022072245.1 Anaerolineae bacterium | reverse complement strand
TGCCGTCTTCCAAAACCAATAATGCTTTTGCCATCAACCGCTCCTTGGTATGGAATGCACGCGCGGCGCATTATAAAGGAAATTGCCGCAAGCGAAAATAACGCGCGTTTATTTTTTGCGTCGCTTGCGTTTGCGTTCCCAACGCGCGCGTTGGGTCGGGGTTGGGGGTTGTTGCGGCGGCGCGGGCGGCAGCGCCGATTTTTTATCGAACGCCGCGAGAAAGCGTTGGGGATACAATTCGCTAATCACCAACACAATCGCATAGCCGAGAATCAAAAGCACGGACGCAAATTGAAATGCGAACGCGCCGAGCGTAAAAATCAAAAAAATCATCACCGTCCAACGCACAAAGAGCAAGCCAAATTCGTTACGCACCCATTTATCCTCGGCGGACGTTTGCTGCAAATGAATCACATGGCGGAACATGCTCACCAACGCCAACATAGCAATCGAGACCAAGCCGAAAACAAAGCCCGTATCGGCGAACGCGGCGCGCAAATCATACGCTTGGATTTGCGTTAAAATCAAAACCGGCACGCCTAACGGAATCGCAAAAAAAGCGATGAGGAAAAAACTCAAGCCGAGGACCCACAACAAATTTCCAAAGCGCGTTTTCCACGGCAGGGTTGTCCAGCCGCCATAATATTGCGTGAGCAGCGCGGCGATGAGCGCCCACATCCCGCCGAGCGTGTCCACAAAATATAATAGGACCAGATTGACGGCGGACCAGCCCAAAAATAAAACGCCGATGACGGGAATGATATTGCGCGCAATCACAAACAATGCGCGCTCGCGCGTGTCTTGCGGCAGCGCGCGCTGCTCCAGCGTATAGAGTTCTGCCGGGCGAGATTCCGGCGGGGGAATGTTTTGCATAAAAACGCGTAAATTGTAGCACATTGCTTTTGACGTTTGAAATCTAAAAACAGCAGGGATTCCGAAAGCCCTTCGGGGCTTGACATCAAATCTCCGCTCTAGCCATTTCGTTCAACCCGTTTTATAATTCGCATCTGCCATGAGCGATAACGAACTCTTTGCGCTTTCGCCGCTCGATGGACGCTATGCGCGCGCGGTGGATCCCTTGCGCGAATATCTGTCCGAATACGCGCTCATCCGCGACCGCGTCGGCGTCGAAATCGCGTATCTGCGCGCCCTGTCGCAACGCACGCCCTGGGTCCGCAAACTGACCCCCGCCGAAGACCAATTCCTTTTATCCATTCTCGAATTATTTTCTTCCAGCCCCGCGCAGCGCGTCCAACGGTTGGAACGCGATACGCGCCACGATGTCAAGGCGGTGGAATATTTTTTGCGCGAACGGCTCGAAGGAACGTCGCTGGCGGATGTCATCCCGTGGCTGCATTTCGGTTTAACCTCTGAAGACATAAACCAAACCGCCATCGCGTTTGAATTGTTCGAAGCGCGCGACGCGGTCCTGCTGCCGGCGTTGGAACAAATTTTTATGCAGCTCAAACTCTTGGCGCAAACGCACGCCGCGACGCCCATGCTCGCGCGCACGCACGGTCAGCCCGCCGTGCCGACGACGCTGGGCAAAGAGCTGGCGAATTTTTACGCGCGGCTGCGCGTTCAGGCGACGCGGCTGCACGAACACAAATTTACGGCGAAACTCACCGGCGCGGTCGGCAACTTTAACGCGCTCGTCGCCGCCGCGCCCGCGTTCGATTGGCTTGGCTTTCACTCGCAATTTTTGGAAAGCATCGGCCTCGCGCCCTGGCGTTATACCACGCAGCTCATGCCCTATGACAATTGGATTCAATACTTTGATACGCTGCGTCTGACCAATGCGATTTTGCTCGATTTGACCGCGGACATCTGGCGTTACATCAGCGACGATTGGTTAAAACAAAAAACGCAGACGGGCGAAATCGGCTCTTCGACCATGCCGCAAAAAGTGAATCCGATTGATTTTGAAAACGCCGAAGGCAACCTCGGCATCGCCAACGCGCTCTTGGAATTTTACGCGCGCAAATTGCCCATCTCGCGTTTGCAGCGCGATTTATCCGATTCGACCGTGCGGCGCACGTTCGGCGTCGCGTTGGGGCACAGCGTGGTCGCCTGGCAAAGCGTCGCGCGCGGCTTGGAAAAAATCGAACCGAACGCGGAAAAAATGCGCGCGACGTTGGACGCGCACTGGGAAATTGTAGCGGAAGGCGCGCAGACGATTCTGCGCGCGGCGGGCATTGGCGACGCGTACGAACAATTGAAAAATCTCACGCGCGGCAAAGTTCTAAATCGCAACGCGTATCTGGCATGGGTGGACGCGCTGCCGCTGCCCGATTCGATTCGCGAACAACTGCGCGCGTTGACGCCGACGAGTTACCTGGGCCTCGCGGAACAGTTGACGCGCCGCGCGCTGGAAGAATAGAAAAAGGAGCAGCGATTCGTGTATGCGCGCTTGGCGCTGCGCGAGTTGCAAGACGCGATATGCCGGTTACAGTCATTATCGGTTCGCAGTGGGGCGACGAAGGCAAAGGCAAAGCGATTGATTATTTTGCGCGCCGCGCCGATTTTGTCGCGCGCTATAACGGCGGCAACAACGCGGGCCACACGGTCGTCAACGAACTCGGCACGTTCAAAATTCATCTCGTGCCGTCGGGCATTTTTTATCCGCACACCCAATGCTTGATGGGCAACGGCATGGTCATTGACCCCGCCGTCCTGCTGCAAGAATTGGATGAATTGCGACACGCCGGTTTGCATTTTGAAAAACGGCTGCATCTCTCGCAGCGCGCGCATCTCATCCTGCCCTATCACAAAACGCTCGATGGTTTGTACGAAGAGGCAAAAGGCGCGGGCGCGACCGGCACGACGCGGCGCGGCATTGGGCCCGCGTTCGCCGATAAAATTTCATACAACGGCTTGCGCTGGGCGGATTTTATCGGCGGCACGTTCGACGAACGCTTGCGCGTCCAAGTGAATTTGAAAAATAAAATTATCGCCGCGCTCGGCGGCGACACGTTGGATTACGAAACGACGCGCGCGGAATACTGGAATTATTACGCGCAGCTCAAACCGTACATCACCGAGCTCGCGCCGATTGTGCAAAAAGGGCTGGCGCAAAACAAAAATTTTTTGCTCGAACAGGCGATGGGTTCGCTGCTCGACCCCGACTGGGGAACGTATCCCTTTGTGACGGGTTCGACCACTTTAGCGTCCGCCGCCACCGCCGGACTCGGCATTCCGCCGCGCAGAATCTCGCGCGTGCTGGGCGTGGCAAAGGCATACACCACGCGCGTCGGCGGCGGCCCGCTGCCGACGGAACTCGCGGATGATCATCCCGCAAAACCGCAATTGACCGAGACCGCCGCGACGACGGGGCGCACGCGCCGCGCGGGTTGGCTCGATCTAGAAATCGTAAAATTCTCGGCGCAAATTAACGGCAGCGCAGCGCTATTTGTGACCAAGCTGGATACGTTGAGCGGCATTGACGAATTACAAGTCGGCGTCGGTTATAAACTCGACGGCAAGCCCGTGCATTACGCGGATTTGGACGCGGCGCGTTTGAGCCGCGTCGAGGTCGTGTATCGTTCGTTCAAAGGTTGGCGCGAGGATATTCGCGACGTGCGGAAATTTGCAGATTTACCAAAGAACGCGCAGCGCTATATTCAAGCGTTTGAAAAACTCGTCGCCATTCCCATTCGTTTCATCGGCAATGGGCCCGAACGTCACGCCGTAATCAAACGCTAAGCGACAGAAAAAAAAAGAGAATGGCAAATTTCGATTGCGAAATTTGCCATTTTTTTAGCCCTCTATAATGCGCCACCCTTTGGCGCGCGCCAGATTTCGCAATGCAGCGTCCGGCGCGACGGCGACCGGTTGCTGACTCAATTCCAACAACGGCGCGTCGGCAGACGTGTCGCCATACGCGGCGACGAGCGGATTATCGCCAATGAACGCGCGCACGCGCTGCGCCTTGACCGCGTCCACGCCGATTTCGGCGGCGAGTTTTCCCGTCGCGCGGCCATCCATCATTTCGAGCGGCGTGCTGATGCCGCG
>JAJVIA010000043.1:0-53648 GCA_022072245.1 Anaerolineae bacterium | reverse complement strand
CATGAAACCCTTTATCGCAGCGCTATGGCTTGTCGTTCTCGGCGCCGCCTGCGCGCCCGCGCAAATACTGACGCCAAATCCGCCAACCGCAGTCCGCGTCACGATGGCGACGCCCACGCCTGAAAAACTCACCGCGCCCAAATCGAACCCTACGCCGACAATCAACTCTGTTGGCGGAACCGAGTACGAAACGACGTTGGGCAAACCCGTAACCTTGCGCGTCCGCGACGCGGCAGTCGTGACCGATACGCCGGACCAATTCACAATTTATTTTCGGGGCGTGCCGCAAGATTCGCGCTGTCCCATCAACGCGCGCTGTATGGCGCCGGGCGAAGCGCAAATCCAGATCATCTTTGCCGAAAATGGTTTGCTGCATCCGCCGGTTTTTACCTTGGCATATCCGACCCAGCCGACCCAGCGCATTGAAAATTATAACGTTACCGTGACAAACGTGCAGCCCGAACGCGAAACGACGGACGCCATTCCGCTCTCGGAATACCAAGCGACATTCGTGATTACCCAAAACAACGCGGCGCCGACCGCCGTCAATGCGCCCAAGCCAACCGCGTCGGCAACGCCGGCAGACAGTGCGGCGTCGGTACAACTCGATGAACCATTCATTGCGCGCGTGCATCAAACTTATGCGCTGCCCGCCGCGCAAATGCAATTGACCGTCAACAGCGTGTTGGAAGATTCGCGTTGTCCGACGCAAGTAGCTTGCGTATGGGCGGGCCGCGCAGTGTTTGGCTTGACGCTCGTGCAGGACGGCCGACTCGGTTATTTTCATTTGAGCTCCATGCCGCCCGACGCGCAAACCATTGTTTATTTTCGCGGCTATGCCGTCCAAATGTTTGAAGTTTCACCTCAGCCCAAAAGTCCGGGCAGCTCTATTCCCGACAAAGAGTATCGCATCAAACTTGTTGTACAAAAACAAGACCCGCCGACGGCGGTTCACAAAAACGAACCGCTCGTCTTGAAACCCGGACAGAGCGCGACCTTGAACGGCGAAGACGTAACCTTGACTTTTGAGCGCGTGGAAAAAGATTCGCGCTGTCCCTATCCCGCGCAATGCGCGGTGCAAGGCAGCGCCATCGTACAGGTCACATTGCGCGCGGACGGGCAAACCACCGCGCTGACATTGGATACAGACAAACAATCCGCGCAAACATTCGGACAGTATGCGGTGGAATTGTTGACGCTGGCGCCGTATCCGCAAGTGGACCAACCCATCGCGCCGGACGAATACGAAGCGACATTTGTGATACGCAAATATGCGACGGCGCCGTAAATCCCGTCACTTGCAAAATCACTCACCTATGTTATAACTGACGCGCCGCCCAAATCCGCATTGGACGGCGCGTTTGAATCTATGCGCGTATCGCTCATCCTGCTAACTCTGGCAACGCTTTCACTGTTCGCCGCGCCGCTGTCGGCGCAACAAAATAATCAAATCATTGACTGCCAAGCCGAAGGCCGTCCGGTCATCGTCGGCAACGGCACGGGTACCGGGATTGTGGTGCAGGGCAAGAACGGCGTCATTATTCAAAATTGCACCGTCAAAGGATTTGAACTCGGTTTGCTCGTCGCTGATTCGTCCAACGTCATTGTCCGCAATTCCAACTTTAGCGACAATTATGTGGACGATAATTCGATTCTCGACCTCGGCGCGTGGCTGCCCAAAGGCGGGGTGATGTTTCACAACGTCACCGCTTCGACGATACAAAATGTCACCGCGTCCGGCAACGTGCAGGGCATTCAAATCGTCAAGGGCGGCAACAATGTCCTTCGCGCGAACGACGTGCGGCGCAATCGCGGCTGGGGCATTCGCCTGTTGGAATCGTCCGGCAATCGCGTCGAAGACAATGACGCCAGTTACAACAATCGCAGTTGTCCCGAATGGGGTCACGATGCGGGCTGCGAATCGGCGGGCATCGTATTGGTCAATAGCGACAATACGCTGGTCATTGGCAATACCGCGAATTTTTCCGGCGACGGCATTTATCAAGGCAACACGCCGGACCGCGCGAGCCACAATAACGCGTTCTATTGGAATATCTTGAACGACAATACCGCGAACGGCATCGAAGCCACCTTTTCGCACGACAATCGTTTTATCGGCAATGAATTGCAGCGCAACAATTACGCGCTCTGGCTCGGTTACGCGTCGTACGCGCTCGTGAGCGGCAATTACGCCAACGGCAATCGCGTCATGGATTGCCGCGCCGAACATTCGAGCGTCGTTATTTTGGAAAGCAATACGTTCACGGATTGCCCGCAATAAAAAAATCGGCAGAGCGAAATGGGACAAATTTGAAATTTGTCGTACCTTTTCAAGGAGTTTTATGGAACGTCGCATTATTCAGACTGCAAACGCGCCCAAAGCGATTGGGCCCTATTCGCAAGCGATTCGTTCGGGCGATTTTGTTTTTTGCGCCGGACAAATTCCGCTTGACCCCGCGACCATGAAATTGGTCGAAGGCGACATCGCCGTGCAAACGCGGCGCGCGCTCGACAACTTGAGCGCCGTACTGGAAGCGGCGGGCAGTTCGCTCCGCCGCGTCACCAAAACAACCGTGTTTCTCGCCAATCTCGACGATTTCCAAGCCATGAACGCGGTATATGCGGAATTTTTTTCCGAGCAGCCGCCCGCGCGTTCGACGATCCAAGTCGCGCGGCTTCCCGCAGGCGCGTTAATCGAAATCGAAGCCATTGCCGTCGCAAATTAAATCGGCAGCTTTTGTTTGCGGATACGGCGTTAGCAAAGGATGCAGCGCGTCGGCGCGCGCCTTTTTTTGATGTCTCGGCTTGATTTGCGCGTACGTCCGTCTAGTTGCCAAATCATTCGTTTCGCTTATAATGTTTCGGGTCGGTAGATGTTGTCTGCCGATGCAAGATGCTACGTCCCCACCCCACTGCACGGCGGAGTTAATTTGATGGATTCGGTTCAAGGGAGCCAGGCGCCCCAGGGAGGAGAAACCTCGCAAAAAAGTGACGCGACCCAACCGGTTGTTTCACAAAAACGGTCCGCGCCAAAATCGGCAAACGACAAGCACAATAGCTTTATGGCCAGCTTGTCGGAAGAAGAATTTACTTATAAACGTCTCAAATACGGAGATATTGTTTCCGGGATTGTCGTACGCGCCACGCCGCACGAAGTGCTGGTAGATATCGGCGCCAAGTCGGAAGCGGTCATTGCGTCCAAAGAAGTGGATGAATTGGCGCGCGAAGGCAATCGGATCCAAGTCGGCGACGAAATTCTCGCGTTTGTTTTGAAATCCGAAGACCAAGACGGCATGACGGTTCTTTCGGTCGCGCGCGCCCAAGAAGAACGCGATTGGCGCGATGCCGAAGTTTCGCAAAAAGCGGACGCCATTATCGAAGCGCCCATCGCGGGGTACAACAAGGGCGGCTTGATTGCGCGCGTCGGCAAGATTCGCGGCTTTATCCCGGCATCGCAATTGGAAATCGCGGCGCGCGGCCGCGGCGAACGCGATTTGACCGAGCAAGACCTCGCCGCGCAAACCGGCAAAAAATTAAAACTTAAAATCATTGAAATTGACCGCGCGCGCAATCGTTTGATTCTTTCGGAACGCGCGGCGATGCGCGAAGTGCGGCGCGACGCCAAAGCCCGCCTCCTCGAAGAAATTCAAGAAGGCGATGTACGCACCGGCACTGTGACCAGCGTCGCCGATTTCGGCGTCTTTGTGGACCTCGGCGGTCTCGACGGTTTGATTCATGTTTCGGAATTGTCTTGGTCCAAAATCGGACATCCGAACGAAATCGTCAAACCCGGCGACACAGTCCAAGTTCAGGTGTTGGGCATTGACCGCAATAAAAATCGCATTGCGCTTTCGTTGAAACGTTTGGCGCCGGAACCGTGGACGACGATTGAGGAGCGTTACGCGGTAGGGCAATTGGTGGAAGGCACGATTACCAAACTGGCTTCGTTTGGCGCGTTTGCGCGCGTGGACGACGGCATCGAAGGATTGATTCACGTTTCGGAATTGTCCGACCGCCGCATCAATCATCCCAAAGAAGTGGTCAAAGAAGGCGAGACGTATCAACTGCGCGTCATTAAAATTGATTCCGCCAAGCGGCGGCTTGGATTATCGCTAAAACGCGCGAACGACGAAGATACGAGCGATTATTCGCAAGCGGACGCAGAAGAATGGGATGAAGCGGCAGAAGGCGCAGCAGAGGACGCCGAAACCGCCGCAAACGAAAACGAATAAAGAATAGGCGTCCCTGTGTATAACGGCGGACGCCTTTATTATCTGTCGCAAAATGCGTCGTTGGATTTTTTATTGCCAATGTAGCGTATAATGAATGTGGCTCAGCGCAAACCGGGCTGGATGACGCCGCACACTTTTATTGCGCCTTGTAGTTTTGACGCGCCGCTGTGCCATTTGTTCCATTGCGCTCGCGGCGCGTTTGTTTTAGAATAAGAGTATATTCTGACGGTGATTTTGCCGCACTCTGCTTCCGGCGCCGTCGTGTCTCGCTTGGCTCGCGCGGACGTAAGAATTCTTTTCTGCACTTGTCCAATTCATGCAGCTATCCGCTTGGGATTGTAGCGGGTGGCTCGCGCCGCAAAGGGTTTATGCACCCAGAGACAGAATGAACGAGGTGACACGTGATGTCCGATAAATTCGATAAATTTACGAAACGCGCGCGCCGCGTCTTGACTTTTGCGCAAGAAGAAGCGCAGCGCTTGAATCATAATTACATCGGTACCGAACATATCTTGTTGGGGCTTATTCGTGAAGAAGAAGGACTCGCCGCCAAAGTGCTGCGCGATTTGGGTTTGGACCAGACGCGCGTGCGGCAGGTGATTGAAGAAATCGTCGGGCGGGGCCAAGCCGCGCCCGGCACGCGCCTCTCGCTTACGCCGCGCACGAAACGCGTCATCGAGCTCGCGGTGGACGAAGCGCGCCGCATGGGCCATCATTACATCGGCACCGAACATTTATTGCTCGGACTGATTCGCGAAGGCGACGGCATCGCCGTGAACGTTTTGAAATCGCTCGGCGTCTCGCCCGACAAGGTGCGCTCCAACCTCGCCAAAGAAGTGATGAATTCCACGCCCGCGCAATCGGAACAGGAAAAAGCGACGGCGGGCGGCAAACAAAAACGCGGCGAATCGAAAACGCCCTTGCTCGACCAGTTGGCGATTGACCTCACGTCGCTCGCCGAAGAAAACAAACTCGACCCTGTAATCGGACGGCAAAAAGAAATCGAGCGCGTCATTCAAATTCTTTCGCGCCGCACTAAAAATAATCCCGCGTTGATTGGCGAGCCCGGCGTCGGCAAGACCGCCATCGTGGAAGGTCTGGCGCAGCGCATTATCGCCGGACAGGTGCCGCAGCAATTGTTGAACAAGCGCGTCTTGCAGCTCGACGTAGGTTCATTGGTCGCCGGCACGATTTATCGCGGTCAATTTGAAGAGCGCATGAAGCGCGTGATTGACGAAATCAAGGGCAGCAAGAGCATTCTCTTTATTGACGAAATTCACATGGTCGTCGGCGCGGGTTCCGCCGGCAGCGCGGTGGACGCGGCAAACATTCTCAAGCCCGCGTTGGGGCGCGGCGAATTGCAGTGCGTCGGCGCGACGACGATGGAAGAATATCGCAAGCACATCGAATCGGACGCCGCGCTCGAACGACGTTTCCAACCGGTCAAAGTCGAAGAACCGAGCATCGAAGAGACGATTCTGATTCTGCGCGGCGTGCGCGAACGCTATGAACAACATCATGCCTTGAAAATCGGCGATGACGCCTTGACCAGCGCGGCGCAACTCGCGGCGCGTTACGTGACGGACCGCTTTTTGCCGGACAAAGCCATTGATTTGATTGACGAAGCGTCCTCGCGCGTGCGAATGTACAAAGCGCCCAAACCCGCCGCATGGGATGAACTGAATGAAGATTTAAAGACGGTTCAACAGCGCAAAGAAGAAGCGGTGGACGCCGAAGAATTTGACGAAGCGATTGAATTGCAAAACCGCGAGCGCGCTATTATCGAAAAGCTGAAACAGGTGCAGGTCAATACGGCCGATTACGGCGACGTCGCCATGCCCATTGTCGGCGCCGAAGATATTGCCGAAGTGGTTTCCATGTGGACGGGCGTGCCGCTCACGCAGATTTCCGAAGCGGAAACGACGCGCCTCTTGAAAATGGAAGCGGCGCTGCACGAGCGCATTGTCGGCCAAGAAGACGCGATCAACATTATCTCGAAAGCGGTGCGCCGCGCGCGCGCCGGCTTCAAAGACCCCAAGCGCCCCATCGGCTCGTTCATCTTTTTGGGTCCGACCGGCGTCGGCAAAACCGAACTAGCCAAAACGCTCGCCGAATTCATGTTTGGCAAAGAAGATTCCTTGATTCACATTGACATGTCCGAATTTATGGAACGGCACAGCGTCGCGCGTTTGGTCGGCGCGCCGCCCGGCTATATCGGTTACGAAGACGGCGGGCAATTGACCGAAGCGATTCGCCGCCGCCCCTACTCGGTGGTGCTGCTCGACGAAATCGAAAAAGCGCATCCGGAAGCGTTCAATCTGCTTTTGCAAATTTTGGAAGAGGGCCATCTCGCCGACGCCAAAGGGCGCAAAGTGGATTTTCGCAACGCCATCATTATCATGACATCCAACATTGGCGCGGAAGCGATTCAACGCGACGGCTCGCTCGGTTTCGCGGTGAAAAAAGACGAGGGCAAAGCGAACGAAGACGCGTATGCCAAGATGCGCGAACGTTTGATGGGCGAACTCAAAAAATTGTTCCGCCCCGAATTTATCAATCGCATTGACGGCGTCGTCGTATTCCGCGCCTTGACCAAAGACGACATTTTGCAAATCGTGGACGTGCAGCTGCGTTTGTTGCAGCCGCGCCTCGAAGAACACAATATCGAACTCGAAATCACGACAGCCGCCAAAGAACAATTGGCGCGCGAAGGATACGACCAACAGCTGGGCGCGCGTCCGCTCAAGCGCAAAATTCAACAGCTCATCGAAGACCCGCTTTCGGAAGGCGTCCTATCGGGCGAATTCCGCGACAATTCCAAAGTGTATGCGGATGTCATTGACGGCCAGGTGAAATTGGTGTCCGAAGAGTTGTTGACGATTGACCACGCGCTCAAAACTCTAGCCACGCCGTCGCTAAACTAACTGCCGCCGCAAACTCTCGCAACATCCGCTTTTTTTGCGCCTTTTCGCTACAGCGCGCAAAAAAGAACGCCAAGAAAACGCCCGCGCAAAAAATTATGCGCGGGCGTTTTTTTACCGCTGGTTGTGGTAGAGCGTTGTATTAGGGCTGCCTGAAGGTAACCGCAATTTGCATGCGGTCCGGCAGCATTTGCAATACGCGAATATTCGTCCCGGTGTGCGGAACAATCACGCTTGCCCAACCTTTATTGTTGGTGCTCAGGTCCGGGGCAACCCAATAGCTTTTCATATCATTAAAGATTGCTTTGGGCTTGAGACCCTTGTAACATTTTTCCGCGCTGTTCTGATGCAGACAAAGTTTCGGCGTCCGCTCCAACCCAAAGGTCGAGTCGAACGATTGCATGCGCGGGCGCCAGACTGTGCCATCCAGACGCAACAATTGTTTGGGATGAGCGTCTACGGGCAAGTAAAGCCCGCCGCAGCGCCCCGAGTTACAATGATCTCCGATACTGTTGTCGGGGAAGGACGTATCATAGTACCATACGAGCATCCCGTCTTGGTACGGAAAGTGTTCGACCCAATCCTGCAAATTGGGATCATTCAGGAACCCAAAATTGTAGGGACCGGTTTCGAGACCCTTGTCGTAACCGCGATACGTCCGGTATTCGACAAAGTAGGCGTTATAGTAGGAATTCGTAACCGTTCCATTGGTGCGGATAAATCCGACATACGTCCACCCCGGATCGGTTTCGGCGTCGTCCAACGCCTGTCCCGTAATCGCGATATCGTCCAATGAAGCGCCGGGATTTGCCGCCGCCACATCCGTCCAATAGTTAAAGCCGAGCGTTACAGTTTGACCGGCATACGCCGTCAAATCTGCGGTCAGGTCCACCCAGTTTCCGCCGCTGGACCCGGTGATGCCTTCGCCTGCATTCTGGCCATTGGGATTATTGGGCGTAGATAGATTGGTGTGAACATTGGCGCCATTCACCGTGAAATACAGATAATCCCAATCTTGTTCAATATCATAGCGGATCTTGGCTGAGAGCTGTGGATTGCCTCCCGGCAAAGTGACGGAACGGGTCATGGTGTTATCCAGGTCATTGCCGCTGCCGCTAAAATAGAAAAAGGAGCCGCTGTACGGGGTGCCAATGTTGGAAGATAATTCTTTGTCCGGTAGATTGATAATGAGTGTTTGGACATCAGCGGTCTGGGTTTCGGCAGGGCCGAGCCAGAAATTCTTGTCTTTGCCGTACTTGAGCGAGCGAGAGTTCGACCATCCCAGATAGAGCTTTTCATACGCGCTCATGTGGATGGGTTCTGTCCCAATGCCATCTTTTGGCACGCCGGAATTGCCGTACGAGCCGCTGGACATTAACGTCCAAAAAGCCGTCGAATTTTCCGCGCCGCCAGAGTTGCCGCTGGTGTCGTACAAATCGGGCAGCCCCAAATCATGCGCGAACTCGTGTGAAAAAACGCCGACGCCGCCATTTTCCGGTTCGATGGTATAGTCGCCAATCCAAAGATCGGAACTGCCGACCTGGATACCGCCATACTTGTTAAACGACGGCCCCGTAGAGCCAATTAAATTGTAATACGCATACCAACGATGCGACCAGATTGCGTCAGAACCTTGCGCGCCGCCGCCGGTCTCTTGGCCCTCGCCTGCATGAACGGCTTGAAAGTGGTCAATGTATCCATCCGGTTCGTTAAAGTTACCGTTGCCGTTATAATCGTACCGATCCCAGACATCGAATTTGGCGAGGTCTGCATTAATGTCTGCGACGGTCTTGCCCGCCGCCACTTGGGCGTTATACCAACCGTTGACGGCATCTCTGACAAAAAGCCACGTGCGCGCACAGACTTGGCTGCCACAATAATCGCTGCCATAGTTGGCTGCATTGTATGGGAGTTGGACCCAGTCGGTCACGCCGCCGCCAACAGTGTATTGTCCGGAAGATTGTTCAAGATAAAAATTGTGCATCGAGACCACGCCGGGTTGACCGGAAAATAATAATTTCCGATAGTATTCAGGGCTAAAGTCCTTGGTCCAGATGGTGGTATTGTTAACCTTGCGATCCGGCTTGGGAATCTCGTTATGCAAAGGGCCCGCCGTCCCGCCATACGTTGGATTGATTTGCGTGCCGAATTCGCCTAGCACGGTCCAAATGCGGTCTTTGGTGCGTTTCGCTTCAACATATTCGCCATCTACTTGATACACTTCCCCTACAGCTTCGCCGCGCATCTTGGCTTCGGTCGCTTTGCGCTGCAACGCTTGCTGCTTGGAGCCCAACGGGTGTTTGAGATTATCGCTAAAATTGACATTGGATTTTTCGCTTGATTGCGCCAATGTCGGCGGCGCCGCCAAGATCAATGCGCCAATCGCGGCAGCCAGAATAATCAAAATTCGAAAATGCTTGTTCATTTCGTTTTTTTCTCCTCTTGTTTTACGGGTGGGTTATAAAAACACAGAGTCATTTTTGAGCTCGGCTTATAGGCGCCTCCCTTTGAGACAAGGTTGAATTTTTGACGATGCGTACAACAAAAAAGCGCGCGACAGTTTTCCGTCAGTCCGCGCCAAATTCAACGCCACAATACGTCGTTCGAGTAAATGGCATAGCTATAGGATGCCGGGGAATCTTCTGATTTGCGGGAACGGTAAATACGGCTTGGGGCAGGCGTGGAAGAAACCCGGTATTCAATTGTTACAAACGTAAAGGAAAAATTGAATGGTCTTGTTAAAGACATCGGTCTGAACATTCGTCTTTGACTGTTTATCCCGTCAAAAGACCAGCATAGGGGATTGCGTTATTTTATTCTGCGTTTCGAATTTGTCAAACTGATTACAATCTTTTCAAGGCGTTTCCTTTCGCGCCGTCAACGTTAGTCAGCGTTAGAGAACGCTTCCTACGCAAGACAGCTTGGGTTTGACACAGGCGAACGTATGTGCTACATTCGCGCTGCAATGATCTTTCCAATTCGATGAGCAAGCTTATGGCTAAAACGCCCAAACTCCGCACGCAGTATGTCTGCTCCAATTGCAATTTTGCTTCGCCCAGTTGGTACGGCCGGTGTCCCAATTGCGACAGTTGGGACACGCTCGTCGAAACGGTGGAGCAAAAAACCGTCGCGTCGTCCAGCGCGCTGGCGGTGCTCGCGCCGCGCGGCAAACCGACGGCGCTCAGTCACGTGCGCGCCGATGAATTTTCGCGTCTCCCCATCGCGCTTGGCGAATTGAATCGCGTGTTGGGGGGCGGCGTGGTCTTGGGCTCGGCCGTCCTCGTCAGCGGCGAACCGGGCATCGGCAAATCCTCGTTGATGCTCCAACTGGCGGCGGAATTGTCCAACTCGGTTGGCGCGGTTTTGTATGTGTCCGCCGAAGAATCCATTCAGCAAATCAAATTGCGCGCCGAACGTTTGGGCGTCAACGCCGACAATTTATTTTTGCTCAATGAAACCGCGCTCGAAGAAATCGTCAATCACATTACGTATTTGAATCCGAAACTCGTCATCGTGGATTCGATTCAAACCATCTATTCCGAAATGATTGACAGCGCGGCGGGCGGCGTCGCCCAAGTCAAAGAATGTGGCGCGCGCTTGACCCAATTAGCCAAGAGCAGCAACATTCCAATTTTTATCATCGGTCATGTCACCAAAGCCGGTTCCATCGCCGGACCGCTCGTCTTGCAGCATCTCGTGGATGCCGTTTTGTATCTCGAAGGCGAACGGTATCACACGTATCGTTTATTGCGTTCGGTCAAAAACCGTTTCGGCGCGACCGATGAAGTCGGCGTCTTTGAAATGACGCACGAGGGGATGCTCGAAATCGCCAATCCGAGCGAAGCGTTTCTCGCCGAACGCGCGGCGTTTGCGGCCGGCAACGCGATTGCCGTGACGATGGAAGGCACGCGACCGCTGTTGTGCGAAATTCAAGCGTTGACGAGCGTGACCGCGTTCGGACTGCCGCGCCGCACCGCGAACGGCGTGGACATGAATCGGTTATTATTGCTCACCGCCGTCCTCACCAAACGCGTCGGCTTGAAATTGTTCAACCAAGATATTTTTGTCAATGTCGTCGGCGGTCTCAAAATCAATGAACCCGCCGCCGATTTATCCGTCGCCGTTGCCATTGCGTCGAGTTTCAAAGATTATCGCGTGTGGGATGACATGGCGGTCATGGGCGAGGTCGGCCTCAGCGGCGAATTGCGTAACATTGCATCGGCGGAAAAACGCATCAAAGAAGCGAGCAAGTTGGGATTCAAACGCGCGCTCGTGCCTTTTCCCATCGCGCGCCAGTACGCCGAAAAAACAAACGGCATTCAACTCGTCGGCGCCAAAAATTTAGCCGAAGCGTTAGAGCTGGCGTTAATCAAGTAATATTCAAAATTCAAAATTCAAAATTATCTCCATATTCAATCCGCCATCTGCAATCTGTTTTCTGTTTTCTGTTTTCTGTTTTCTGTCCTCTGTCGTCTGTTATCTGTCCTCTGTTGTCTGTTTTCTGTCCTCTGTCGTCTGTCGTCTGTCGTCTGTCCTCTGTCCTCTGTCCTCTGTCCTCTGTCCTCTACAATCATCCCGGTCCCCCGCCCGGCTGTCGGTACACCAGCTCGCCCGTTTCGGTTTCGTGATACGGTTGCGCCGCGAGCAATTCGTCAAACAGGGGCAGCGTGCGCGTCCGCACCGCGTGTTCGGCGTACAAAAACATTGCCGCCGACCAAGCTTGCTGCGGATAACCCATTGGACGCCCCGTCTCGCCGTGCATCCATTCATTAAATTCCCAATCCTGCGCGTGTCCGCGTCGGTTGGCTTGCGCGCATAAATCGAGCAAACATTCCGCCTCGGTCATCCAACCCTGTCGCACCAACGCGGCAATGTGAAATCCGCCAATCATGGGCCAAATTCCGCCATTGTGATATTGATGCGGCAAATTCAAATTGCGGCTGCGATAATAGTCGCGCCAATTGCTCTCGCCCGGAAAAATCGGCGGATAAATCGCTTTCGTCGGATACGGTTCCGCCATACCCACATCGTCGAGGTAACGCAAAATATGCGCCGCGCGATGTTTGCCCGCGATGCCGACGAGAATCGCCAGCGCATTGCCGAGCGCATCGCACCAATCGCCGTACTCGCGGAACGCCACCCACGGCAAATAAAACGGACGGCTTGAAATCGTACCGATATTGTGATACAGCATGTACCATTCGAGCCGCATCGCTTTTAATTTTTCCAAGTGTTCGGCAAAATGTTCCGCGACCCAACAACGGTCCACCCACATCAACAAATTGATGCGTTCGCTCACGCCCGCCGCGTCAATCGTCACCCGATGCGCGGTCAAAGCAGGCGCGACCACGCGCGCGAGTTCTTGATGCGCGAGCAGCGCGGCGTAATACAACACATTGTCGTACAACACGTTATAGCGCACCGCCAACAAATCCATCCAATTGCCCGCTTCGGGAATTTCCAACAGACCGCACTCGTTCATGTCTTGAAATTCCAACCACACCAGCGCGCGGTCGAGCGCCGCCCAATGCGCGCGCACAAACGCCGCATCGCGCGTAAGCAAATAGTGCGTATAGTGTCCCAGAATAAACCACAAATTGGCGTCGAGCGCGCCCGCATTTTCCGAACTGGCGCGTCCCGTTTCGGGATTGATATTTAACGGAATGAGGCCGCGCGGCGACTGATGCGCGCCCAACGTTTCGAGCGACGCGCGCCCCGCGCGCAGCAATTCCGGCGCCCCCGTCACCGCCGCGCCGAGAAAAGTCACCGCGCTATCGCGCGCCCACACTTGCGGATACCCCTCGCGCAGCGCCGACGCGCGAAACCCGCGCGGCGTGACGCACTGCATCAAAATCGCGCGCGCGCGTTCGACCCCTTCCGCAATCAAAGCAACTGTCATACGTTTATGGTCAGCGTTTTTGCCAAATTGTCAAACGAGGGCGCCCGAAAACAAGACCCCAAACGTTTTCGCAAACGCTTGGGGTCTGGACAAACAAATATCTATCGGCGAACGTTTAGGGCGCGACGATGCGAAAGGAACGCGCGGCGCTCCACGCGCTGCACATGTCGCCATTACAAGCGCGCACGTTCCAAAAATAATTTCGATTGCGCTTGAGCGTTTTGGTCGTATAGGCGGGCGTCTGCAAAGCGGTTTGGCTGTCCACAATCACGCCGCCGGCGGAACCGCGACGCACTTGGACTTGATAGCGCGTCGCGCACGTCTCGGCGCGCCAGCGCAGTTTTACTTGCTGCGTCGTCAAGACCCTTGCGTCTTTGGGGCGTTTTAATTGCGGCGCGGCTGGCGCGCCCGCACAAGCCGACGGCGTGGGCGCGGGCGCATCGTCAACCGGCGCTTGGCCATTTCGCAAAGCATTTCCGCGTCCCGTACCCCACAAAATGCGCGCGTTCGCCGAGTTGGGTAAATCGTACGCCACAATGCCCGTGTGCGCGGTACCAACTACGATTTCATAATCCGCATCGCCATCAATCTCCGCAATCGTTGGCGCCGCCAGCGCGCCGTCCCAATCGTCGCTGCTGCGCGGCAAATCCACCGCGTGCAGCAAATTTCCCATCGAACTCAAAATCAATAATTGGCCCGCCGCATTGCTCTCTTTTTGCGTCCACGTCGTCACAATGACTTCGGCTTGGCTATCGTTGTCAAGATCCACGACGACCGGCTCGGAACTAAAGCGAATGAAATTTTCATTTTGCTTTGTGACCGCATAGGGCCACGCGCCGTGTTCGGTCTTGTCGAGCCAATAGGCGTGCAAACGGCCGTCATACGACGAATACAAAATTTCTTTGTACCCGTCATGGTCCAAATCAGCCGCGACCGGATTGGGCATCACGGTTTCAATCGTATCGTACGCTTCGGACAACGGCGCCGCGTTGGCGTCCGGCGTCGGCAAATCGGTCCAATCAAAACCATTGCCCGCCCAACGCGTACGGTCGAGCCGCAAAATATAGGGCGAATGAAACAAACTCGTATAAGGACTCGTACCGCAATTATAGGTATTGCCGACAATAATAATTTCCAACACGCCGTCATTATTGACGTCCGCAAAACTCGGCGCGCTGTCCGCGAAATTGGGCCGATGTTCCGTGCCGCAGTCGGCGTAACCTTTCAAATCCACCGCATGGGAATAATGAAAGCCCACGCGCGCCCACACTTTGTTTTGCGAATTGATTTGGCCGTACATGCTGTGCGCGCGCAGCGGCGTACCATCGTCGTTATAGCCGACGACATAATGCGTATCGTTGGGCCCAATCATTTCGGCGCGGCCATCGCCGTCCAAATCCGCGAGGCCGACATTTTCATTGTAGCAACCGGCGGCATAGCCATTCGCATTGGAATCGGGCGAATGAACGGGAAAGCCCGCGCGCACCGCGCCATTATGTTCGTACATAAACCATTGATTCTCGGAACGCGTCGCGCAGACCAAAATCTCCAAATCGCCATCGGCGTCCACATCGTCCACCGCCAACGAACGCAATTCATTCTGCTGCGCCTGCTTGGGAAAATTGCCAAAGGGCGCGCCGTTCCCATTCCACACAGCCAAATACCCGTTAGCGTGCGCGGTCACAATTTCAAGCGAACCATTCTGATCCACATCGCCGACGACGACCGAGGGCCAGCCGCGGCCGCCGCCGGGATTATTGACAATCCATTGCGCGCTGCCGTCCGCGCCATTCACGACGACCACGCGATAATCCGTCCAAATCACTTCGGCTTGTTGGTCGCCATCCAAATCGGCGACGGCGGGCGACGCGTACCAACCCGTGCGGCACCAAGTCGTTTGGCAGCCGCCATTTTGCCATTTCAAAACCGGCGCGGAAATGCTTGGCGCAGCCCGCGCCAGAGCGCGCAAAGAGGACAAGGCGACGACGCACAGCGTCAAGCACAGCAGAGAAATTAAAATTTTTCGCATACGCACATTGTAGCGAATTTCGGCGCGACATAAATGGGACAAGTGGGGGAAGCGCGCGCGATAAAAAAAAAACGGGCGGACAATTTTTTTGTCCGCCCGTTCCCACGCAATGGCTTGGCATCACATCTTGGCGTCGGCGAGAATATGATTCGCTTCGCGCGCCGAATCCTCTGACGTTTTGTCCTCTTTGAGGACCATGACGCGAAACGCTTCCGCCGCGTCCAACCCTTTTTCCTTGCCCTCTTCGCGCGCCCATTCCTGCATCATTTCGGACGGGTCCCACGACCCGATTTGACTGACGTGTTGTTTCAGCGCGCGCACTTTGATTTCCAACGTTTCATGTACGTCAATCCAAACGTCGTTTTTTTCCGAGCCGTGCAAAAATACGCGGCTCACTTCGTGCGGCATATATCCTTCCGCCAACAATTCGGAAAAAATAAATTTTGTGCCGGCAGACGGAAAAACCGCGTCGCACGTCGCGTCGCCCGCCGCGCGATGGTCGGGATGATTCATGTAACTGTTGCCAAAAAAGCGCGTGGTCGGGTCGCCGCATACGACGACATCGGGTTTGTATTTGCGAATGAGGCGCGTCAAATCGCGGCGCAGGTCGAGCGTCGGTTGCAGCGTGCCGTCGGGATAACGTAAAAAAACAGTTTCGCGTACGCCCAACACCGCGCTGGCGTTGCGTTGTTCCGTCTCGCGCAGCGCCGCAAGTTCCGTCTTGGTCATGTCGGCAGGCGTATGCTCGTTCGAACCCGCGTCGCCGCTCGTAATGACGACCGTAATAATTTCCGCGCCCGCGCGCGCCCATTTCGCCACCGTGCCGCCGACGGTAAATTCTTGGTCGTCGGGATGCGCGTTCACGCACAAGACGCGCTGCGGCGTTTTCGGTTCTTGCGTCGAATCTATTTTCGTCACCGCGCGTTCTGGAATCGCGGAATCCGCGAGGCGCGTTTTACCGTTATCAGACATTTTGGATTTTCAATTTTGGGTTTCTGATTGTCGCGTCAACCGGCGACGCGCTCGAAAAGCGAAAATCGAAATTTGAAAATTTTAATAGCCCACCGCGCAACCATCTTTGCGCGGGTCGCTGCCGGCGGCGAGCGCGCCCGTTTCCGGGTCGAGCAAAATCATTTGACCGCCGCCAAATTCATCCGTTTCGGCTTGGAGCAATTTGTGACCGCGCGCTTGCAAGCCGAGACGCGTATCATTATCAAAAGCGCCTTCCAACGCCACCGTGCCGTCGCCATAGATCCGCACGCGCGGCGCATCCAACGCGCGCTGCGGGTCCAAGTTGAAATCGTTGACGTTCAATAAAACTTGGACGTGACCTTGCGGCTGCATAAAGCCGCCCATCACGCCAAACGCTAACCACGGCGCATTATTTTTGAACGCCAGCGCGGGAATGAGCGTGTGATACGGCCGTTTGTTGGGCGCCAGCGCGTTGGGCGCCTGCGGGTCGAGCGAAAAATTCGCGCCGCGATTTTGCAAACAGATGCCGGTGTCGGGAATCACAATGCCCGAACCAAAACTGTCGTACAAACTGTTGATGAATGATACGCAGTTGCGCTCGCCGTCAACGACGGCAAGATAAATCGTATCGCTGCCTTGTATGCCGCTGTGCGGCAATTCCATCGCGTGCGCGGGGTCAATCAAGGCGCGCCGCCGCGCGGCGTATGTCTTGTCCAACATTTGCGCGGTCGGCACGGGAACGACGCGCGGGTCCGCCACATGCGCGAACGCGTCGGCGAACGCGAGTTTCAAACTTTCGATAATGAGATGCAGATATTCGACGCTGTTGTGTTCAAGTTCGCGCAAGCCGAATCCTTCGAGCAGATTCAACGCTTCCAACGCGACGACGCCCTGCCCGTTCGGCGGACATTCGTACAGCGTCACATCGTGATACGTCGTCGCAATGGGTTCATCCCAGGTTGAAGTGTGATTCGCCAAATCCTGTTTGGTGAGCAAGCCGCCGGTCGCATACGCAAATTTGGCGATGGCGTCCGCAATTTCACCGCGATAAAATACGTCGCGGCCGCCTTGCGCCAGCGCGCGCAATGTTTTTGCCAAATCGGGCTGTTTGTGAATTTGACCGACGCGCGGCGGTTCGTCGCGATGCAAATACGCGCGCGCCGCGCCCGGATTCATGTCGAGTTTCGGCTGCGCGTTCGCCCAATGCGCTTGAATAATTTCGCTGACGGGAAATCCGCTTTCGGCATAATGAATCGCGGGCTGCAACGCCTCCGCGAATTTCATTGTGCCAAAACGTTCGAGCGCTTGCGCCCAACCGTCCACCGTCCCGGGGACTGTGACGGGCAGCCAACCGGTCAACGGCATTTCATGCGTCGCGCCGCGCTTGCGACATTCTTGAATCGTCAACGCGGCGGGCGCGCGCCCCGAACCATTCAACGCGTACAATTTTTGTTCGCGCGCGATCCAAATGAGCGCAAACATATCGCCGCCAATGCCCGTGCTCATCGGCTCGACGACGTTCAAAACCGCCGCCGCCGCAATCGCCGCGTCAATGGCATTGCCGCCTTGCAGCAACATCCGCAAGCCCGCTGTCGCGGCAAGCGGTTGGCTGGCGGCAACGATTCCGTTGTGCGCGCGCACGACGGAACGACGCGAAAGAAAATCCATCGAGTTGAGTTTGCTCATCCTGTTTTCTGCTTGGACGTAGAACCCCAATGCAATGCGGCATCCGCCGGCGCGGTATCGTCGGCGCGTTCATCGCGCCACGCATCCCACGCGCGCGCGGGCGAAAGCTGTTCGGGCGACGCGTCGGGTGACGGCACGGTATAATCGCCCTCTATCGTTTCGTTTTGAACGTTGTGACGGCGCGTCGTGCGAAATTTTTCGACGCCGCGCTGCGCGCCGCGCCATGCCAACGTCGCGCCCATGACGGTCATGAATTTTGTCGCGCGCCACGCGAGGTTTGCCATCGTCTTGCGCGACCAGAATAATTCGGGCGGCTGCGCGGACGCGGGCGCGCCCGTCAACGGCGCGCGACATTTGGCGCACTGCGCGCGCACATACGCGTTGCTCGTACCGCAAGTGGGACAGACGCGCTCAATCTTTGGCATACGCCCCTATTGTATCACATCTAACCGGCGGTGATTCCGCCATCCACCGGCAGCGCCGCGCCGGTGATAAAACTCGCATCGTCGCTCGCCAAAAACAAAACGACGCGCGCGATTTCTTCCGGCGCCGCGATGCGTTGGAGCGGATGCTTGGCAGCCCACACTTGGGCGGCTTGCGTCACATCGCCGTACAATTCCCAAGCGTGACGAATCATATCCGTTTCGACGCTGCCGGGGCAAATGCAATTGACGCGAATCTTTTCCGCCGCGTGGTCGAGCGCCATCGCGCGCGTGAGATTCACCACCGCGCCTTTGCTTGCGGCATACGCCGCCAAACCCGGAAAACCGACCAAACCCACATACGACGCGGTATTGATAATCGCGCCGCCGCCCGCCGCGCGCAAATGCGGCAATGCCGCGCGGCTCATTAAAAAAATACTCTTGACGTTAATATCCAACGTCGCGTCCCATTCCGCTTCGGTCGTCGTTTCGACGTTGCGATTGCGCAAGATGATGCCCGCGTTGTTGAATAAAATATCGAGCCGTCCGAACGCGCAAAGGGTTTCCGTCACCGCGCGCTGACAATCGTCCGCGCGCGCAACGTCGGCTTGGATAAAAATGGCGTCGCGCAAAGTCGCTAGCGCCGCATGGCCCGCGGCGGCGTCGCGTCCGACGATGGCGACGCGCGCGCCTTCGCGTTCAAACAATTGCGCGGTGGCAAGCCCGATGCCGCGATTGCCGCCGGTGATGAGCGCGCTTTTGTTTTCGAGTTTCATGAGTAATCGAGACAACGCCTTGACCCGGACGATGGCAGTTCAATCTGCGCGCGCCGGGCATGACAGGGCGCTTAAACCGCGTCAAAATGCGTCTCGCGCAAGCGCCCTTGATGCGCGGCAAAGACATACTCGACCCAGCCCAATTCGGGATGCGCGAGCGGCGTCGGCAGATTTTCACGCGCAAAAAATTTCGCCTGCAACGCTTCATGCGGACGCACGCGCAGCGCGCCGCCATTCAAACGACAGTAAAAAATCAGCGAATAAAAGTGCATCTCTAAATTTTGATCGACAAGTTTGCGAATGTCGGACACGGCGATTAAACGCGTCGGCGTGACGTCGAGTCCCGTTTCTTCGCGCACCTCTTTGGCTGCGACCTGCGCGGGCGTATATCCCACATCCGCCCACCCCGTCGGAAAGAGCCAATAACCGCTCGGTCGTTCAATCAGCAGCAATTCATCGCGGTCATTAAAGACCGCCGCGCCGACGCCAACTTTGGGCGTGACATAGCCCGGCACGCCGGATTGAACTTCGCTGCGCCATTTCGCGTACAACGCGTCGGATAAAATTTCATCGCGCGATAAATCCGCGCGCGTCGCCGCCATGTGGGACGCGAGTTCCAATATCTCTTCATAGCGTTCGCGGTCGTACACGGGCGGATGAAACGCAAGACCAATCTGCGCGATGGCGCGCAAACGCTGCACCCAATAGTCAATTTGATTTTCGATAGCCATAGCGCGATTATAGCCGAGATATTTTTTCGGCGCTACAATTCAGAGCATCAAAATTGGGGGGGAGCGAACAAGCATGGCGAGCGACCAAACTTTTCCCAGAGACGACCCCGCGCGCGAACGTCCCATCCGCGAACCGGTGTGGCGTTTTCGCGGCTATGAATTGCGCGCGTCAGAATTTACGACCGCGATGATTCATTTTTATCGCGGCGAAATTCATCGCGCCAACACGTGGCGCAATCGGCTCGACGCGACGACGAATTGGGCAATCGTGACGACGGCGGCGGTAATCTCTTTTGCTCTGGCGAACGCGTCCAACTCGCACGCGGCGCTGCTCATTGACATGGCGCTCATCCTGATTTTTTTGTGGATCGAAGCGCGGCGCTATCGTTACTTTGAATTGTTTTCGTACCGCGTGCGTTTGCTCGAAACCGATTTTTTCGCGGCGATGCTCGTGCCGCCCTTTCAACCTTCGCCCGATTGGGCAGAGACGCTGGCGACTTCGCTGCTGCGTCCCAAATTTCCCATCAGCAATTGGGAAGCGATTGGCCGCCGCCTGCGCCGTAACTATCTCGCCATTCTCGGCATCCTGCTCTTGGTGTGGTGTTTCAAATTGTATTCGCTGCCCTTGCCCGCCTTGTCCTTTTCCGAATTTGCCGCGCGCGCCACAATCGGCCCGGTGCAAGGACAAACAATCCTTCTTGTCGTCGGCATCATCGCGCTTTTTTTGGTCGGCTTGGCGTTGGCGACGACGCGTTTGCAGGATGCGACGGGCGAAGTTTTGGAACAACCCCAAGTGTTCAAAGGGTTGGGCATCGAACGCGTATTGCGGCCGAGTCCGCATGACCGCGTGTATGGCACAGGCATTTGGCAGCGCCCCACCGCGCGGCGCGATGAATTCATGACGATGGTGATTACCGACAAGGGCGCGGCGGTGGCGGAAAAAGTGATGCAAGATTTGAATCGCGGCGTGACGGCGCTGCACGGCGAAGGCATGTACACCGCGAGCGCGCGCCAAGTGCTGTTGTGCGCGTTGACGGAAACGGAAATTGACGACGTGAAACGCGCGGTGCGCGCGGTGGACCCGGAAGGATTTGTGATTGTGCTGCCTGCGAGCGAAATCGCAGGGCGCGGTTTTCAACCGTTCGAGGAATAACGCGCAATGTTGACCGCCATCACGCTTTTTTTAATCGGCATTGGCGCGGGCGTTCTCGGCGCGCTGCTCGGCATTGGCGGCGGCGTCATTCTCATTCCACTCTTGACGGGCTTGGTAGGTTTGCCCATCAAGACCGCCATCGGCACGAGCATCATTAGCGTCATTGCCACTTCGTCGGCGGCGGGCGCGGTGTATGTGGGACGCGGCTTGACGCACACGCGGCTTTCGATGACGATGGAAATTGCGACGACGCTCGGCGCGTTGGTGGGCGGCTTTACGGCGGTGCTGATTAATCCGAATCTGCTTTCGGGACTGTTTGGTTTGGTGCTGCTGTACGTCGCCTATTCATTGCGCGGCATTAAAAAAGAAGCGGAAGACGTCGCGCCGACAGGTTTTTTGGACACGAGTTATATTGACCCGTTGACGGGCGAACCGGTGAAATACGGCGTGCGTAATTTTCCGCTCGGCATGATGGCGAGTTTTATCGCGGGCAGCGTTTCGGGTTTGCTCGGCATCGGCGGCGGCGTTATCAAAGTGCCCATCATGTCGCTCTTGATGGGTTTGCCGATGCGCGCGGCGATTGCGACGAGCAATTTTATGATTGGCATCACGGCGGCGACGAGCGCGGTGATTTATTATCGGCACGGCTATATTGACCCGGGCATCGCGATTCCTACCGCGTTGGGCGTTTTGCTCGGCGCGCAAATCGGTTCGCGTCTCGGCAGCCGCGTCCACAGTCATCGGCTCAAACAAATTTTTCAAATCTTGTTGTTGATATTTGCCGCGCAAATGTTGTATCGCGCGTTGACCGGAGCAAATTAAATGGCGGAACCCTCCCCGGACCAAATTCACGTCAGCCCTAATCTAGAAGAACTCGTCAATGGCATTGAGAGCTCTACGCGACAGGCGCAGCTGCTGCGCGAACAGCGCGACGTGAACGACGTGGTGCATCAAATGTTGATTGTGGGGCTGGTCGTCAGTACCGCGCTCATGGTGTTTGGACTCGCGCTGGATATTTTTTATCGGCGCGTGCCGCCAACCACCGTGCCGCAAATCGGCGAGGTCTTGCCGCGCATGGTCGAACTGCGTCCCTCTGGTTTTCTCGCGGCGGGTTTGCTCGTTCTGATTGCGACGCCAATCCTGCGCGTGGCGGGTTCGATTTTTGCATTTTTGCACGAACGCGATTTTTTATACGCCGGCATCACCGCGCTCGTTTTGCTCATTGTGCTAGCCAGCTTGCTGCTGGGCAAGGGTTGAGGAGAAAAGAGGGTTGTACGAAAATGGATTCATCCGCAACAGAATCGCGCAATGTGGAAACGCTGCTGGCAATCATCAGCGACATTAACGCGAGCGTAAATCAAACCGAAGCGTTGGAAGCGCTGCTGCGGCACGTGGTCAATGATTTGGGCTACAAAGCGGCGACCCTGCGTTTGTTGGACCAAGAAAAACAGGAATTGGTTTTGCGCGCGGCGTATGGTCTCAGCTCGCAATATCTGGACAAGGGCGCGCTCGCCGTCGCCAAGAGTGAAATTGACCAGGCGGTGTTGCAAGGCGAACAGGTTTATAGCGCCGAAGCGGGTCATGCTCCCGGTTTTCAATATCCCGAACACGCGGCGCGCGAAGGCCTCGTCAGCATGTTGGCGCTGCCCTTGCGTACGCGGCAACGCATTATCGGCGTACTGCATGTGTACACCGCCGCGCCGTACACATTCCCCGCGGCGGAAAAAATATTTCTCGCAGCCGTCGCCAATTTGGGCGCGGACGCCATTTATCGCACGCATCTGTTTGAAGCGTTTCAAAACATCGCGCACCAAGTCAATTCCACGCTCGAACTCGACAAAGTATTGACGACGTTATTGATTGCGCTCGTGCGCGAGTTGAACGTCAAAGCGGGGTCGCTGCGCCTCTTGGGACCGCGCCGTCAAACGCTGCATCTCGCCGCCGCGTACGGTCTCAGCAAAGCGTACATTGACAAGGGCGCGGTGACGCTCGCTTCCAGTCCGATTGACCGCATCGTTTTGGAAACGAATGAACCGAAAGCGATTACGGAAATGAGCGCCGAGGCGGGCTTTCAATATCCCACAGAGGCGGCGAAAGAAGGCATTCGTTCCGTTCTCGTTTTGCCGCTGCGCGCGCACGCGACCCATATCGGCGTCCTGCGTTTATACTCGGCGCAAGCGCGCACGTTCGGCAATGAAGATTTATATTTCGCGCGCGCGTTCGCCGACCTCGGCGCGCTGGCAATCGAAAACGCGAAACTGCACCAGTACGTCGCAAAACGGATGCAAGAGCTCAAAGCGAGCGCGGACGGCTGGTATCGTTTTCTCGCGTTCAGTTGAAACGCGCGCGGCGACACGCTATGGAATGTATTGAAATCCCACGCGGCATTCTTTTGATGGGCGACAATCGGCTGCGCGACGCGGCGCCGCAACACAAATTAGAATTGCCCGCGTTTGCCATCGGAAAATATCCGGTGACGAACGCGGAATACGCGGAATTTATCGCCGCGCGCGGGTATGCCAACGAAAAATTTTGGACCGCGCTGGGCTGGAAATGGCAGCTGGGCCGTTTGAGCCAAGCCGCGCTGCCCGCGTTCTGGGCCGAGCCGCGTTTGAATCAAGCGCGTTATCCCGTCGTCGGCGTATCGTGGTACGAGGCGGTGGCGTTTTGCAATTGGTTGAGCGAACGCGAACGCGCGCCCTACCGTTTGCCGAGCGAAGCGGAATGGGAATATGCGGCGCGCGGCGCCGCGCAAGCGCGCAATTTTCCTTGGGGCGAAAAGTTCGAGCGCGGCCGCGCGAATACGGCGGAAGCGGGTTTCGGCGGCACAACGCCGGTCGCGCATTTTCCATCCGGCGTCAGTCCGTTCGGCGTTTGGGATATGGCGGGTAATGTTTTCGAGTGGACGTTATCTAAATGGGGCGGCAATTGGCAAACGCTGCAATGCGCGTATCCGTATCGCGCCGCCGACGGCCGTGAAGAATTGGAAGGCGGCGGCGCGCGCGTGATGCGCGGCGGCGCGTGGTTCAATCCGTACCAAGAAGCGTTGTGCGCGTATCGTTCGCGTTATCTCGCCGGCTCGCGCGGCAGCAATATCGGTTTTCGCGTGGCGCGCGTGTTGGCGTAAATAAAAATCATGTCGCCCATCATCCAAGTCGAACATCTGGTCAAGCGTTATAAAAATTCGCCGACGAACGCGATAGACGATATTTCGTTTCAGGTCGCGGCGGGCGAATTTTTCGTTTTGCTCGGCCCGAACGGCGCGGGCAAAACGACGACGCTGTCGGTTTTGACGACGACGCTGGCGCCGACTTTGGGCAAGGTCGAAATCGCGGGTTACGATTTGGCGCGCGACGCGAACCGCGTGCGCGCGCACGTCGGCATTATTTTTCAACAACCGTCGCTCGACCAAAATCTGACCGCCGAAGAAAATGTGCGCTTGCACGCCAACCTCTATGGCTTGTATCCGTTTCGCCCCGCGTTTTGGCTGATGCCGCGCGCATACAAAACGCAAGTGA
Organism: Anaerolineae bacterium; assembly: GCA_022072245.1. Classification (GTDB taxonomy): domain Bacteria; phylum Chloroflexota; class Anaerolineae; order UBA4142; family SHND01; genus SHND01. The sequence goes on along the minus strand of JAJVIA010000043.1, from coordinate 29,309 downwards.
ACGAACTCGCCGCCATTCTGGGCATCGCCAACGAAATTCACAAACCCATCAAAACGCTTTCGGGCGGCATGAAACGCAAATTGGAAATTATCCGTTCTTTGATTCATCAACCGCGCGTTTTATTTTTGGACGAACCGACGACGGGGCTTGACCCCGTGAGCCGCCGCAGTCTGTGGGATTATTTGACGCGCGTGCGCGCGGAACAAGAGACGACGATTTTTCTGACGACGCACTATTTAGAAGAAGCCGAACAGGCGGATACGATTAGCATTTTGCATCACGGCAAAATTGTGGCGCAAGGCACGCCCGCCGCCGTCAAAGCCCATCTCGTCGAAAATTATTTATTGGTGGACGCGGACGACCGCGCCGCGCTGCGTCAAGAATTGCGTCAGCGCCAGATTGCGTTTAGCGAAACGCCGCTGTTTCGAATTGATTTGAACGGCGTCAGCGCGCACCAACTGCTCAAAACCATTGACACGCCCTTGACGACCGTCAAAATTCATTCGCCTTCGGTCGAGGACGCGTATCTCGCCATCATTCAAGAACATGACGACGACCGCGCCAAAACAAATGGAAACTAAAAACGACGCCGCACGGCGCGGCGGCATCGGACACAACGGCGCCGCCATCGCCGCCATTGCGTACCGCGACCTGTTGAAATTTTTGCGCGACCGCGCGCGCCTCTTTTCGACGTTTCTCTTTCCGCTGATTTTCATCGGCTTTCTCGGCGGCGGAATGCAGGCGACCTTTGGCGCGAATTCGGAATACGATTTTCTCGCGTTCATTTTTACCGGCGTGCTGGCGCAAACGTTGTGGCAATCCACTGCGATGGGCATTGTTTCGCTGCTCGAAGACCGTCAAAATGATTTCTCGCAGGAAATTTTTGTTTCGCCCATCTCGCGCTATACCATCGTCTTTGGCAAAATTTTCGGCGAGACGCTCGTCGCGCTGCCGCAAGGGCTCGGCATCATTTTGTTTGGCATCCTTTTGCAAGTCCCGATGGACGCGGCGCGTTTCGCGGGTTTGTTGGCGACGGGTTTGCTCGCGGCGCTGTACGGCGGCGCGTTCGGCATGGCGCTGCTGGGTTTCATTCCGAGCCGCCGCGCGGCGGACCAATTGTTTCCCTTTGTATTCTTGCCGCAATACTTTACCGCCGGCGTATTCATGCCCATCAACAATTTACCGCCGCTGCTAAATATCGTTTCGCTCTTGTCGCCGCTGCGTTACGCCGTAGATTTGATGCGCGGTTTATTTTATTGGAATACGCCCGCGTACAGCGATGTCGTCCTCTTTCCACCCTGGTTAAATTTTGCTATCATGGCGTCGTCATTTTTGGGATTCATGGTCATTGGCACAATTCAATTTGTGCGCGCGGAAAGGAACCGATAACTATGCCTACCTCTGACGGCTGGTGTCCCTTTGCGACGAAACGCGAAATCCTCCACAGCGGCAATTTTGAAACGGGACGCAACGGGCAAAAAGTTAAAGCGGTCGTCCTGCACATTGGCGAAGGACCGCTCACGGCGTTTTTTCCAACCTTTAACAATCCCGCGCGCAAAGCGTCCGCGCATTTCACCGTCGGCAAACAGGGCGAAATCGAACAGTACGTTTCCATCAACGATACCGCGTACGCGAACGGCTTGCGCTGGGACAATGGCATCTGGCGCAATCCGCGCGGCATTCAGGTCACGCCCGCGTGGCAAGGGCTTATCAACGCGGTCAATCCAAATTACTATACGATCTCGATTGAACACGAAGGATTTTTCGGCGAAGCGTGGACCGAGCCGATGTATCTGGCGAATCTGAAATTACTGCAATGGATTCGCGACCAAACCGCTTTGTCGTACGCGCGCGGCGTGAGCTTGATTGGGCATAACGATTTCGACAACATTGACCGCCCGAATTGTCCCGGGCCCAACGCGCCCTTTGACCGCATGCTTGCGGATTTGAATGGCGGCGACGCGCGGCGCGCGGCATTGATTGCCGGGGCAAATAAAATGGGGGTTCCGCTCAACGACCAATCCGCGCTCGCCAAATTCGCGCTGCAAAACAATCTCGGCATTCCGCTTTCCGACGAATTTCAATTCAAGGTCGGCGACACGCCCTATCTCGCCCAAGTCTGGTCGCACGCGGTGGTGTATGTCAAGGTTGGCGATTGGGGCAATGTACAGCGAACGTGATAGAACGTCGGCGCGATGTATGAAATATGAAAACTCTTTACGGCAAAGAATGTAAATTTTATTACAGCGATTATTTTCGAGGGAACGAAACCGCCGAATGTCGTTTGTTGGCAAACAATCCCGAAACGGAAAAATGGTTTCCCGCGTTATGCCAAACATGTCCCGTGCCGGACATTTTGCAGGCGAATCAATGTCCGCACTTGCATCTGTACGCGCGCGTCGCCAAAACGCTTTTTGGGCTTTCCAAAAAAGTCGAGGTCGAAGGTTTTTGCGAACAGACATTTGCCCAAGTCAAAGAACCGCGCGTCGGTTGCGGTCAATGTCAGACCGTGCCGCGCGTGTTTTATGACTCGTAAAAAATGCAATGACCACTCCAATCAACTTGAACGGCGTGACCTATCGCAGCGTTGACGAAATGCCGCCCGATGTGCGCGCCCAGTACGAGGCGATGGGCAATTTGTTGGCGGACAAGAATCAAAACGGGATGCCCGACCTGGTGGAAAACGCGCTGCAAAATAACGCGACGGTCATTCAATCGTCCGTAATTATCTTTGAGGGCAAAACCTATGCGCGCCCCGAAGATTTGCCGCCCGACGCGCGCGCGCGATACGATCAAGCTATGGCGCAACTCGCCAACCTCGCGCAAAACGACGCGCCCGATGCGCCAAACTCAACGCTGCGCGCGCCCGCCGCCAACGTTTTTGAAACGGCGCCGTCGCCGCGCGCAGCGCCGCCCAACGCGGACGGTCAAGGACTGGGGCCCATTGTGGTGTTGGCGATCGTCGCGCTCGGTTTGGTCGTCATTCTCGCCCTCATGATGTTTTTATTGTTCGCGCACAAACGTTAAAAAATTATTTTCTTGCGCGCATGTAACAAACCAGCGCGCCGCGCCACTAACAAGCGACGACAAAATTTTGCGTAAAGGATTGCAAAACATGAATAACGCACAAGCCGCGCCCGCGACCTATGAACTAGCGACGTTGGGCGGCGGATGTTTTTGGTGTCTCGAAGCCATTTACGACGACCTCAAGGGCGTCGTCGCGGTAACGTCCGGGTATGCCGGCGGACACGTCGCCAACCCGACCTATCAACAAGTTTGCGCGCACACGACGGGCCACGCCGAAGTGGTTCAAATACAATTCGACCCGACGATTATTTCGTACCGCGATATTTTGCAAGTTTTCTTTGCCATTCACGACCCGACGACTTTGAACCGTCAAGGCAATGATGTGGGCGACCAATATCGTTCGGTAATTTTTTATCACGACGACGCGCAAAAACGCATCGCGACGGAAACGATTCAGGAATTGACTGCCGCGCGCGCGTTTGCCGACCCGCTTGTGACGCAGGTCGAACCTCTGACGCAGTTTTATCCCGCCGAAGATTATCATCAGGAATATTTCAAAGATAATCCGACTCAACCGTACTGCCGCGTCGTCATCGCGCCCAAAGTAGCCAAGTTTCGCAAACATCACGCCGCAATGCTTGGCGCGTAAAATGCGCCGTCGCGTCCGACGCGGCGCGCGTCTACTTCCGTATGGCATCCATCTCACTGGCGGACACGCAGCCGCCGTTCGTTCTCGTCCTCGACCTCGGCACTTCGTCGCTGCGCGCGCTACTGTTTGACGCAGACGCGCGCGCTGTACAAGGGTTCGCCGCGCGCCGCGCTTATCGCGCCGATACGGACGACAACGGCAGAGCCACATTCGACGCGCGCGCGCTGTTCGCCACATTCGGCGACGCGCTGGACGAACTCGTTTCACGTATTGATTTTGAAATTGGCGCGGTCGCCGCGTCGTCGCTCGCGTCCAATCTCCTCGCGCTGGACGAAAACGACGAGCCGCTCACGCCCGCGTATTTGTACGCCGATACGCAAAACGCGCGCGCGGTGGACGCTTTGCGCGCGGCGCACGCGTGGGACGCTTTGTACGCGCGCACCGGCTGTCCGCTGCACACGAGCTATTTGCCCGCGCGGTTGGTCTGGCTGCGCGAAACGCAGCCCGCAATCTTTGCGCGCGCGAAACGCTGGGTTTCGCTGTATGAATTTTTTTTGCTGAAAATTTTTGGACAGTCGGCTGTATCTCATTCGTTCGCCGCGTGGTCGGGCTTGTTGAATCAGACGACGCTGGATTGGGACGACGAAATTTTGCAAATCGCCAATGTGACGCGCGCGCAATTTTCGCCGCTCACATCGGCATACGCGGGGCAGCGCGGTTTGCGCCGCGCTTATGCGACGCGCTGGCCCGCGCTGGCAAATTGTGTGTGGCTGCCCGCGTTGGGCGACGGCGCGCTGGCAAATCTTGGCAGCGGTTGTGTGGATGCGACGCGCCTTGCCGTCACCATCGGCACTAGCGGCGCGCTGCGCGTCGTTCTGCCCGCCGCCCAAGCGCTGGCGAAATTGCCGCGCGGTTTGTGGTTATATCGCGTGGACGAAACGGATGGTCTCGTCGGCGGCTCGCTCAATAACGGCGGCAATGTGTTTGCGTATTACGCGCGCACGTTACAACTGCCCGCCGCCGCTGAGCTGGAACGCGAACTGGAAGCCATGGCGCCCGACGCGCACGGTTTAACGCTCTTGCCATTTTTCGCGGGCGAACGCAGCCCCGGTTATCGCGGCGACGCGCGCGCGGCGCTGGTCGGTTGGACGCTGGCGACGACGCCGACCGAAATTTGGCGCGCGACGCTGGAAGCGCTCGCGTACCGTTGCGCGGCAATTTACGATTTGCTGCGCGAGGTAACGCCCGCGCGCGCATGTATCGCCAGCGGCGCGGCGTTGGAACATTCGCGCGCGTGGGTGCAAATTCTCGCGGACGTGTTGGACGCGCCCGTGACCGTTTCGGGCGAAGCGGAAGCGTCCGCGCGCGGCGCGGCATTGATTGCTTTGCGCGCGTTGGGCATAATTTCCGATTTCGCCGCGCTGCCCGCCGCGTTGGGCGAAACGTTTGCGCCGCGCGCGGAATTTTTTCAAACTTATCAACGCGCGCGCGAACGGCAAAAAATGTTGTATCATTCGCTGTTGCAAACATAGAGCGCCAAACGAAAAATACGCTACGCGCTGCGCTCTTTATTTTTCATTCGGGAGACCAACCAACATGAGCGACAATCCCCTTTATCAACTTTTGGAGCAGGGCCAATCGGTGTGGCTGGACAGTATGCAGCGCCGCCAAATTCAATCGGGCGAATTGAAAAACTTGATTGAAACCATGGCGCTGCGCGGCGAAACCTCCAATCCGAGCATCTTTGAAAAAGCCATTGCGGAAAGCGACGATTACGACGCGGATATTCGGGCGTTCGCGGCGCAAGGCATGGATACCGCCACCATGTACGAACGCCTCACGACCGACGACGTGCGCGCAGCGTGCGATGTATTTCGCGCGGTGTATGACAGTACGGAGGGCGCCGACGGTTTCGTCAGCATCGAAGTCGCGCCGCGTTTGGCGTATGACACGCTTGGCACGCTGCAAGAAGCGCGCCGCCTGTGGCAAATCGTGGACCGTCCAAATTTGATGATTAAAATTCCGGGAACCAAAGAGGGCGTGCCGGCGATTGAACAAGCGACGTACAACGGTTTGAATATCAATATCACGTTACTGTTTTCGGTGCGGGCGTACGAAGATGTGGCATGGGCATTTATTCGCGGGCTAGAGCGCCGCGCGGCGGAAGGCAAACCCATTGACCGCATCGCTTCGGTGGCGAGTTTTTTCGTGAGCCGCATTGACACGCTGGCGGATCAATTGTTGGGCGAACAAAACGCGAATTTGCATGGCAAACTCGCGATTGCCAACGCGCAAATCGCGTATGAAAAATTCAAGGCGATTTTTATGAGCGACCGTTGGTCTGCGCTGCAAGCGCGCGGCGCGCGCGTCCAGCGCCCGCTGTGGGCGTCCACTTCGACCAAGAATCCCGCGTACCGCGATGTGTTGTACGTCGAAACGCTTATTGGGCCCCACACCATCAACACGCTGCCGTTGGCAACCATGCACGCGTTTGCCGAACATGGCATCGTCGCGCGCACGGTGGACGCGGACATTGCCGCCGCGCGCGCCACCGTTGCGGCAGTCCAAGCCGCGGGCGTTTCGCTCAACGCGGTGACAGACCAAGTGTTGCGCGAAGGCGTGGTGAAATTTGAAGCGGCGATGACGCAATTGCTCGCCGCCATCGAAAACAAAAAAACGGCGCAATAATTCACAGGAGCGACAATGGAACTGGCAATTCTCGGTCTCGGACGGATGGGCGGCAACATGGCGACGCGCTTGCATCAAGGCGGGCATCGCGTGGTCGTGTGGAATCGCAGTAAAAATAAAATTGACGAGCATGTGGCGCAGGGGCTGGAAGGCGCGTATGAATTTAGCGCCCTGCCGCAAATGTTGAAACAATCGCCGCGCGTGGTGTGGTTCATGCTGCCCGCGGGACAAACGACGGACGATGCGATTGACGCCGTCGCGCCCTTGTTGTCCAAAGGCGACATTCTGATTGACGGCGCCAATTCGCGTTGGAGCGACGACAAACGCCGCGCGCCCAAATTAAAGGCAATGGGTTTGCAGTACATGGACGCGGGCGTGAGCGGCGGCGTGTGGGGTTTGACGGAAGGATATTCGCTCATGGTCGGCGGCGAATCAAGCGCGTTCGATTTTTGCGAACCGATTTTCAAAACGCTCGCGCCGCCGACGGGCAATTACGGTTTGATGGGTTCGCACGGCGCGGGGCATTTTGTCAAAATGGTGCATAACGGCATCGAGTACGGCATGATGCAAGCGTATGGCGAAGGTTTCGAGATTTTGAAAAAATCGGAATACAGCCCCGACCTTTTGCAGGTGAGCAAGGTGTGGCAGCAGGGCAGCGTCGTGCGTTCGTGGCTGCTCGACCTCGCGGTGAATGCATTTTCCAAACACGGCAACGCTTTGGAAAATATCAAGGGCTGGGTCGCCGATTCGGGCGAGGGGCGTTGGACCATCGAAGCGGCGATGGCGGAAGATGTGCCTGCGCCCGTGATTACGCTCGCGTTGATTCAACGCTTTGTTTCGCGCCAAGATGAATCGTTCAGCGCCCAAGTGCTCGCCGCGCTGCGCAATGAATTTGGCGGGCATGAAGTGAAAAGCGCGGACTGAGCGACGCCAAAGCGACGGGTCAAATTTTATGCTCGAACCTCAAACCATAGCCAACCCTTTGCGCGAAGGAATGCGCGTCGCGCGCGCGCCGGAACCCGCGTCCATCATTATTTTTGGCGCGACCGGCGATTTGGCGCGGCGCAAACTCGTCCCCGCGTTGTACAATCTGGCGCGCGAAAATTACATGCCGCCGGTTTTTAACATCATCGGTTTCGCGCGCAAACCGCGCACCGACGCCGCCATGCGCGCCGAATACAAACAAGCGGTCGCGGAATTTTCGCGCGAAAAAATTCAGGCGGAAACGTGGGATTCGTTTGACGAAAATATCTTTTACGTGCAGTCGAATCTCGACGACCCGGACGGCTACAAACGGCTCAAACAAGAATTGGAGCGTTTTGATCAAGAACGCGGCACGCTGGGCAATCGCCTTTTTTATCTCGCCGTGCCGCCAGAATTGATGCCCGAAATCGTCGAGATGCTCGGCAAAGCGGAATTGAATACGAGCGCCGGATACACGCGCATCATTCTGGAAAAACCGTTCGGACGCGATTTGACGTCGGCGCTGGATTTGAATCATCGCCTGCATCAGGTTTTTGACGAATCGCAGATTTATCGCATTGACCATTATCTCGGCAAAGAAGCGGTGCAAAATCTGTTTGTCTTTCGTTTTGCCAACGGCATCCTCGAACCGATTTGGAATCGCACATACATCAATAATGTGCAAATCACCGTCGCGGAAACGGTGGGCGTCGAAACGCGCGGCGAATACTATGACCACGCGGGCGCGCTGCGCGATATTATTCAAAATCACGCGCTGCAATTGCTCGCGGTGACGACCATGGAGCCGCCGCCGGTCTTTGGGCCCGATCAAGTCCGCAATGAAAAAGCCCAAGTCTTGCGCGCGATTCGGCCGCTGGATTTTAACGAAATCGCGCGCGCGACGCTGCGCGGCCAATACGGCGCGGGCGCGATTGGCGGCTTGCAGGTACCGGGTTATCGCACCGAACCGGAAGTGGACGCCGCGTCGGTGACAGAAACGTATGTGGCGCTGAAACTGCACATTGACAATTGGCGCTGGGCAGGCGTGCCGTTTTATTTGCGAACCGGCAAACGTCTGCCGAAACGCATGACCGAAATCGCGGTGGAATTCAATCTGCCGCCGCTGTCTTTGTTTGGCAAGAACGGCGTCAATCCGCTCGAACCCAATACGCTCGTATTCAACATTCAACCCGACGAAGGCATCACGTTAAAAATCGAGAGCAAAATTCCGGGCCAAGACAATCGCATTCGTCCCGTGAATATGGACTTTCGATACAACAGCGCTTTTGGGCAAGTCGCGCCGGAAGCGTACGAACGTTTGCTGCTGGACGCGATGCTGGGCGACCCGATGTTGTTCACGCGCTATGATGAAGTGGAAGCGCAGTGGGCGGTGATTACGCCGATTTTGGAAGCGTGGCGCAATATCCCCGCGCCCGCATTTCCAAATTATGAAGCCGGCGTTTGGGGGCCCGCCGCCGCCGATGAATTCATCAAACGCGATGGGCGCAAATGGCGGCGTTTGTAGAAATTTTTGACGCGTGGATTTTCGATTCGCCAATGCCTTGACAAATCGAAAATCAAAAATCAAAAATCGAAAATGTCTTTTGCGCTTGCTTCCGAAATTGTACACACCCCGCCCCAGACGGTGAACTTGCGGCGCATCGAACGCGAGTTGACCGCGCTGCGCCAAAATAACATGGCGGGCGACATACCGATGCTGCGCGCCTGCACCTTGACGCTGGTCGTCTTTTGCGGTCTCGGACAGGACCCCGCAAATTTGGAAACGCTGCTCACGCAAATCGTTTCGTCGAATCCCGCGCGCGTGATTCTAATTGCCGCGCCCAAACCGGGCGAGCCGTGGATTGAAACGCGCATTTCGTGTTATCACGTCGAACAGGGCGCGACGCGGCGTCAGGTGGGCGAAGAAATTGATTTTTATCCGCGCGGCGCGCAATACGATTCGATGCCGAGCGCGGTGTTGGGTTTGCGCGTCAGCGGTTTGCCCTTTGCCTTGTATTGGCGGGGGCAGCCCGATTTGGACGACCGCTTGTTTCGCGCGCTCGTCGGCGAAGCGGACCAAATTTTATTTGACTCGGCGCACTTTACCGCGCGCGCGGAACGCGTCAACAATACGATTGCGCGTTTGCGTTTGGATTATCCGCAGGTTTCATTTGGCGACATAAATTGGCAGCGCATTCGACCGTGGCGCGAAATGGTCGCGCAATTTTTTGACGACCCCGGCAGCATGACGTTTCTCGACCGCATTACGCGCGTGCAAATCGAATTCTCGACGGGTCTGAACGGCAATCAGAGCGCGGCGATTTTGATGATGGCGTGGCTGGCGAGTTCGCTCGGTTGGCGCGTGGCGCCGGGTTCGTATGAACGCGACGGCATGACGCGCCGCGCGCGATTTATCAGCCGCGGCTATGCAAGCGCCGAGCGCGAAATCGAGGTCGCAATCCACGTGCGCGAACAAAACGACTGCGCGCCCGGCGAATTGACGGGCATACGCCTCGCCACGCCGGGCGAGGCGCCCGACGCAATTTTTCAGGTCAAGCGCATAGAGGGCGGTTTGGCGGACATTCAAGAACTTTCGCCCAACCGTTACGTCAAACGCAGCGCCGCTTTGCGCGTGCCGCACGAAAGCAGCGTGTTGGTCGCGGAATTGGACGCGCCGCGTCGCGACCGCAATTATCATCGCGCGTTGGAAGCGCTCGACAGCTTGGTGAGCGGTTCCAACCGCCTGGCGTTTTAACGCGCGTTGAACACATTCAAGCTATGGCTCTGACAAATCGCGTAGCGGTGATTATGGGCGCGACGGGCCAATTGGGTCCGGCGGTTGCCAAAGCGTTTGCGGATGCCGGCGTGCGCCTCGTTCTGGTCGCGCCGGACCAAGCGGCGCTCGACGCGCTGTTTCAAACTTTGGGCTATCGCGAATCGCGCGTGATGCTGTATGCGGCTGACTCGCTGGATGAACAAGCGCTGCACGCGTTAGCGCAAGCGGTCCAAGAACGGTTTGGACGCCTCGACATTGTGGCGCATTTGACGACCGCGTATCGCGGCGGCGGCTTGTTGGATACCACCGATGAAATGTGGCAAGACATGTTCGAGGAAAATTTACAGACCGCGCTGTATGCGGCGCGCGCGTTGACGCCGCTGCTCATCAAAAACGAATGGGGCCGCATTCTTACGATTTCGTCCGGCGTGACGCAAAATCCTCCACCCGGCTCGCTGGCTTATCTCACCGCCAAAAGCGCGCTCGAAACTTTTACGCTCGCGCTGGCGAACGAATTCAAAAGTAAGCATATCACCGCGAACGTGGTCTTGCTGCGCGCGCTGGACACGCCCGCCGAACGCGCGAAACAACCCAATAAAACTACCGGCTGGGTCAAACCCGAAGAGGTCGCGGCAACGCTCGTATTTTTGTGCAGCGACGAAGCGGGCGCGATTACCGGCGCGCGGATTCCGGTCGTGGGCGGCGCTTGACTCATTCCACTTGTATCGCGCTACAACGCAAGCTCTTGTGATGGCAACCAATTCAAACGACAAACCCATTCGCTTTATAGATTTATTCTGCGGCATCGGCGGCTTTCGCTTTGCGGCAGACCAAGTATTTTCCCAATACGGCGTGACCGCCGAATGTGTTTTCTCTAGCGAAATTGACCCGTACGCCCGCGCGTCGTACCGCGCGAATTTTGGCGTGGAACCGGCGGGCGACATTACCCAAATTGACGCCGCCACAATTCCAGACCACGATATTTTATTCGCCGGTTTTCCGTGTCAGCCCTTTAGCATTATCGGTAACGGCAAAGGGTTCGACGACGCGCGCGGCACGCTCTTTTTCGACATTGCCCGCATTTTGGCGGCGAAAAGACCGGACGGTTTCATCCTCGAAAACGTCAAACAATTAATCGGTCACGCCCAAGGCAAAACGCTGGCGCAGATTCTTTATATTTTGCGCCAAGAGTTGGGCTATACGGTATATTACAAATCGTTGAACGCGTTGGATTACGGTTTGCCGCAAAAACGCGAGCGTGTCATCCTTGTCGGTTTCGCGCAGCCGACGGCTTTTCAATTTCCGCCCAAACAAAAAACCTACGCCGCCTTGAGCGAAATTCTCGAAACCGACGTGGACCGAAAATATCTTGCCTCGACCCGCATCCGTCAAAAAAGATGGGCGCAGCATACGCCGACGACCCATCCGTCCATCTGGCATGAAAACAAAGCGGGACATATTTCATCGTATCCGTTTTCGTGCGCGCTGCGCGCCGGCGCGTCCTACAATTATTTGCTCGTCAATGGCGAACGCCGCTTGACGCCGCGAGAATTGCTGCGCCTGCAAGGTTTTCCCGACACCTTCAAAATTGTCGTGTCCGAGACGCAAATCCGCAAACAAACCGGCAACGCCGCGCCGGTGCATCTCATCAAAGCGGTTTTGGAATCCTTCTTGCCGGCTTGGCGTCCCGAAATCGTCCACCGTCAAGATGGCTGACACCTTTACCAAACCGCAACGCTCCGCCATCATGCGCGCGGTCAAAGCGCAAGGCAATCAATCCACCGAAATGAAATTGATTGCCCTGTTTCGCGCGCGGCGCATCACCGGCTGGCGCAGAAATTACAAACTGCCGGGACGTCCCGATTTTGTTTTTCCAAATCAACGCGTGGCGTTGTTCGCGGACGGTTGTTTCTGGCACGGACACACTTGCCGCAACGTCACGCCCGCCGCCAATGCGGGATATTGGAAGCAAAAAATCAAACGCAATCGCGCCCGCGATAAAAGCGTTACCCGCGCGCTGACGCAAAAAGGTTGGCGCGTCGTCCGCCTCTGGGAATGTCAAATCAAAAAAGGTAACATTCGAAAACTCGACGCGGCGGGCGTTTCAGCCAAACCAAAAACCGCTTGAGCTTTTCCGCGCGCGCCAACAACATTTTCCCCGTCAACCCAATCAGTCCAACGCCTCGTCGCACGCGTCCCGATAGCCGCAGTATCTGCATTTCACCGCGTCGGCGTGATTGCGCGCAACGTTTTGCGCGCCGCGCGCCGCGCGCAGAGCTTGGCAAATTTCAAAAAATTCCGCGCGCAGCGCGTCGGTAAATTCAATGTGAAATACATCGTCGCGATATTTCAGCAGCCCATACGCGGGCCGCGCGCCAAATTTCTCTTCGACCAAAATCCCGTACGCCATCAATTGCATTACGTCCGCATAACGCGGCTGCGTCGCCGTGCGCGTCGGTTTCACCTCAATCGGAATCGTCGCGCCCGTTTCGTCCTGCGCCAGATAATCGGGTTTGCCCGTCAGACGATAGCGCGGCGAAAATAACGGTTTCTCCAAGCGCGTCCACGCGCCCGTATCCGCATACACCACTCGCGCGTTGACGGGAATGCCCGCGCGCGCTTGTTCGCGCCGCCCCGCGCGCCGCAACCAGAACGCGGCGCCAAACGCCAAAAGAATCAGCGCGCCAAGAAAAATTTCCACGCGGTTTCTATTTTTTTCAAATCTTCAAAAACAAGATTTTGAAAATTTGAAAGCCGTCCTTTCGGTCAAGCAAAAATTTGCCGACGAAACATTACGGCGGCGCGTAACCGAGAAACAATAAAAGCAGCGTCAGCGTGACCGCGCTGCCCAGCGTCGAAATCAAAACTGCGCCCGTCACAAAATCCGAACGCGCGCGAAATTCGGTGGCGATGAGCGAAGCCATCACGGCGGTCGGCATGGACGCCTCAATCACCGAAACAGAGCGCGTCAGCCCCTGCATACCCAACGCGCCCGCGAGCGCGAGCGCGACGAGAGGCGCAATGAGCAGTTTAATGCCCGCCGCCAAAAATACGCGCCATTCGTAATCGCGCCGCCGCACGCGCGCCATTTCCAGACCGAGATTGACCAACATCACCGGCAGCGCGGCGGCGGCGGCAAGTTCCAACGCGCGCAGAATTGGCGCGGGCAAAGACCACTGCATCAGATTAAAAAGCAAACCCAAGAGCGCGGCGTACGCCAACGGCATTTTCAAAACCGCGCGCAGCGACGCGCGCAAATCGGAATGACCCGCCGAGGCGATATACACGGCGACCGTATTGGCTAACATCGAATTGACGGTGAAATAAATCGCCGCGCGCGCGACGCCTTCCGCGCCAAACGCGAATTGGCTAAAGGGGATGCCGTAATTGCCCGCATTGACAAAGAGAACGCTCAACAAGAACGCGCTCGTCAACATGCGGTCAAATTTCAAAGCGCGCGCCACGCCCCAACTCAACGCGCCGAGCAGCGCGACCATCAACACGGCAAAGACGATGATGATAAAGAAATCGTGCGTGTTGACATCCGAATTGGCGAGGGAAACGAACGCGAGCGCGGGGCTAAAAAAATAAAGCGACGCGCGCGCGAGCGAACGCTGTTCGGAAATAATCTTGCGTTTGCCCAGTCCGAAGGCGATGCCCGCGACGAGCAGGATGGGCGCAATGATGGTCAAGAGCGCGGTGAAAAAGGTTTGGAGACCGGACACGCCCGCGAGTGTACGCGCGCCGCGCGCCTGCGTCAAATGGCGCGCGCAAAAGATTGCGGATACCGCGAAAGCGTCTAGGGGCGGAGCGCCTGCGGCGCGAACGCGAGCGCGCCGTAAATAATCAAGACCGCGAACGAATTGGTCGTAATGTGCATCAAAATCGGCGTCCACAACGATTTCGATTTTTCAAACGCCCACGCGTTCACGAGCGCCAAAATAAAACTCGCGGCGACGACGCCGATGGCGTCAAAGTGTCCGAGCGCAAAGAGCAGCGAACTGGCGAACATGGCGACGGGAAAATTGTAGCGTTGGCGGAACCACGTAAAGAGCGCGCCGCGAAAAAACATTTCTTCGGCAATCGGCACAAGAATGCCCGCGCCGATGAGCGTGACGAGAAAACCGACCCACGTAAAACTTTCGGGCGCAATCACGTCGAGACGGTTCTGCATTCCGCCCAATGAACCGTTCGCCAGATATTGCGCGATGACGCCAATGATGCCGCGCACGGGCAGCAGCGCAAGCGACAACAGAATCGCGCCGACCGCCCACCCCGCGCTAATACGCGGCGGCACAAAGCCCATTTCGCGCAAACTCAATTTACCGCGCGCGACGCCAATGACCAAAACGCTTCCGGCAAAAAACAAGATATTTAGCGCATACGCGAGGACGCTCACGGCAAGCGAACCGTGTTCGACAAAACGGCCGGCAATGAGCGAGGCGACGACGAACCCGCCGCCCCCGACCAACAGATACAAAATTAAATCGCGCCATTGCGGCGCGGCGCGCGGCGCTTCTGGCGCGGGCACGGCTATTTCGATCCCTGTCACAAAAAATCCTTCCGCTAAAAACGCAAACCCGAATCGCAAATTACTGCCGCGCCCAAAAAAACGCGCCGCAGACCTGAAAAATATACGCTCGGCAAAAGATGAGGTTTCAGCCCGTTCAGCTTTGGCGCAAAACAAAGCATTTTTCCCGACACATCGCGCGCCATGAAATAAAGCAAGCGCGAAACAAATCAAAATTACATTGCGCTTACAAAGAGGCAAAGCGGTTGGACGCCATGACCATTTGCCTATTCAAAAACTATAGGCGCGCGTGCTATTCTATCGTGGGGGAAGGAAAGAGAGAAGAGAGTAAATGAAACCCAAATTGTTCTTGGTCCTCGGCGGACTCGTACTAGCCCTACTCGTGAGCGCAGCCACAACGCGCGCGGCCAACCAACCGCCAATGTCTCTGCATCCGCTCCTCAAAATTGCGCCGCAAAATACTTTTGTCGTCACCAAGACCGACGACGCGGGAATTTCAAGTCAAGGCGCAGTCGGCACCCTTCGCTGGGCGATGAACCAAGCCAACGCTAGCGCCGGTTTTGACCTGATTACATTTGATGTTGCAGGCAGCGGCGTGAAAACAATCACAGTCAAAGACTGGCTGCCCGATTTGACCGATAACGCGGGCGTGATGATTGACGGGACGCAAAGCGACGACCGCATCCAGCTCGATATGGGCCAAGCCAATATCTATCACGACGCCATCGCGCTCAAAAGCAGCAACAATGTCATCAAGGGTTTGATTATCAATAATCGCCCGAACGGCGGCGTCGCCATTGGGACGAGCGATCAGGTCGAAGTTAGCAACAGTCTCATCATCGGCAACTATCTCGGCGTCAATGCCGCAGGGTCCGGGGCGAAAAAAGCGATGGAAGGCATCCATCTACGCAAAGGCAGCCACGACAATATCATCGGCGGCACGAACGGCGTCACCCCCGGCGGCGCGTGCACCGGCGACTGCAATCTCATTTCCGGCAATTATCAACACGGTATCGTCATTGACCACTCGAATAACAATACGGTCATTGGCAACTTTATCGGCACAGATGTCAACGGCAACAATGCGATTCCCAATGCGGACACCGGCATTCTTATCGCCAATTCCGCCAACAATCGAATCGGCGGACCGACGCCCGAAGAGCGCAACGTCATTTCCGGCAACGCCAATATCAATATCGAAATCGGACAGACGGATGTCGCCACGCGCAACAATCTCCTGCAGGGCAATTATATCGGCGTCAATAGCGCGGGCAACGCCACCGTAGGCGGCAGCGGTAACGGTATCGTCTTGGGCCTAAGCAGTACTAATACGACCCTAGATAGCAATATCATTTCCGGCAATGGCGGCACCGGCATTTTAATTTTCAGAGGCGCGGCGCGCAACAATATCACAAATAATTTTATCGGCGTCGGCGCGAATGGCAGCGTCAAAATTCCAAACAACGGCATTGGCATTCTCGTTCAGACCAGCGGCAATCAAATTACCGATAACATCATCGCCAACCATCCCAGCCACGGCGTTCGCATCCAAGGCGGTTCCGGCAACCAAATCCGCCGTAATGCGATTTATGGCAACGCCAAGCTGGGCATCAATCTCGGCAAAGCCGGTTTCACCGCCAACGACACCAAAGACCCGGACAATGGCGCCAACGTCCTCCAAAATTATCCGACGCCCAAGAGCGCGAACGTGAGCAACGGCAATCTTACGGTGCAAGGTTCGCTCAACAGCATCCCTAACAAAAAATTCATCGTCGAAGCGTTTCAGAACCCCGTCTGCGATAATCATTCGACGCACAATGACGGCCAGGGCAGAACGTATTTGGGCACAACCGAAGTCAACACCAACAGCAACGGCGACGCCTCTTTTACCATCGTCGCAAGCGGCGCGCCGGCGACCGGTTTTGTAGTCGCCACCGCGACGGATTCTGCCGGCAACACATCTCAGTTTTCGACGTGTGTCGCCGTCACCAGCGTAACGCCCAAGCCGAGCAAACCGGTTCTCGTATCGCCCGCCAAAGGCGCGACCGTCACAAGCAATCCGCCGTTATTGGATTGGGATCCGTCAACGGACGCGCAGCGTTACGAGATTACCATCAAGCAGGACACGAAAAAAGGCGCGGTCGTGCATACAAATAGTAATATCGCCGCCGACCAATACACGCCGCCAACCTTAGCCGGCGGCCACAAGTATTACTGGCGCGTCAGCGCATGCAACAGCGACAATGTTTGCGTCAAATCCAAATGGTCCTGGTTCCAAGTACCGTAGAAAAAGAGAATCAATCTTTCCAAGCGATTCACGTCAAAATTCAAGCGGCGAGTGGGAAATATCCCACTCGCCGCTTAGTTGTCGAGCATCCGTTTGAACAACGCCTCGTATTCGTCCGTCACCGCATCCCAAGTAAAAAATTGGCGCACGCGTTCTTTGGCGCGCAACCGATATGCTTCCGTACGTTCGGGCTGGTCAATCAATTCCTGAAGCGTCTCGGCTAGAGCTTCCGCGCCGCGACTTCCGTCGTATGTCAAACCGGCGTCGCCGATGGTTTCCAAATTCTCGCGCGTATCATTCACCACCACCGCGTTGCCAAACGCCATCGCTTCCAACAACGCGGGATGCGTGCCGCCCACTTCAGACGTTTCGACAAACACATACGCGTGCGACGACAATTCTTGATATCCTTCGCCGTACACATAGCCCGTAAAAATCACGCGCGGTCCCGCCATCGCTTTTAGCTTTTCGATATAATCTCCCGCATACGGCGCATCGCCCACAATCACGCAGCGCATCTCGGTTTTGAGACGGTCAAACGCCGCCACCAGATGATGCGCGCAATTTTCCGGCACAAGGCGTCCGACAAACAAAATATATTTTTGCGGCTCTAAACCGTATCGCTGCATCTGTTCGCCCGGCGGCGCCGGCAGCACATCCGCGCCATAGGCAATATACGTCGTCGCCGCGCCGAAACGTTCTTGATAATACTGCTGCACTTGGCGCGAATCCGTAATTACCCGATTCGGCAGTTTCGTCGCCAGCCATTCCGCAAATTGGATATATTTTTTAGCCAGCGGGGGCCACTTGCGCCGCTTCCAATCCAAGCCATCCACATTCAGCGCGACTTTTTTTCCGCCGAGACGCGGCACAAACGACAGCGGACTATTGCCCGCAATAAACATCAATACCACGTCATAATCTTGCGTCAGCGTATGCAGCGCCGCCAGCGTGGTATGCGTAATCGTGTCCAGATATTTGTTGGGAATCGTCGGCAGCCGCACCAACCGCACGCCGCGATAATACGGTTTGGCGTACGTAATGTGATGCGAACGACAATAGACTGTCACCTGATGCCCGCGCTCGACAAGACGCACGCCCAATTCTTCCGCGCACGTTTCAAAGCCGCTATAATTTGCCGGGATGCCGCGCGTGCCGACCAACGCGATTTTCACGCGTCCTCCGTACGCACGCGTTCGACAAACGCACGCGGCGCGGCGCCGCGCGCGCTTTCGCGCGCGCCCGGCGGCGTGACCAAATAATACGATTTGGTCAATCCCCATACGCGCTCTCGAATCAACTGCGCGCCGGGGAAATAGGTTTGCAATTCTTGGGGCGTCAAATAATGCACCGACATGAGATAGTCCCACTGCGCGCCGACAAGGCGACACAACGGACGTTGCATTCGACGCGGCAGCCGCCAAAAAAATGGCAGCGGCACGTGCGAATGACTTTCGAGCGGAAAAGTTCCATTTGGCGTTTGCACAAAAAAACGCCGTCCCGTTCGGCGAATCTCGCCAGCCAATTGTTCGGGATGCGCCACGTGTTCAATCACCGAATTGCAAAAAACCAAATTAAACGCTTCGTCGCGAAATGGTAAATGTTCGCCGTCCGCGCGCACGCACAGCGCTTGCGGAAATCGTCGCCGCGCGTCCAACAATTCTGCCTCGCCCTGATCCAACAAAACTACGCGGGGAGCATTTTGTCCCAGCGCATCCAATTCCGCCAAGAGATAACTGCCGGGCCCACCGCCCAAATCCAACCACCAGCGCGTACCGGCGTACCGCCCCAAGCGTTCCCAAAAAAAATCAAAGCGGCGGCGGCGAAAGCCATTCGTGACGGCATATCGTCGGCGCGCCAGCCAATCCCAGAATTTCATATTAAACGTTCTCAAATTTTACGCTTGGCGCAGACTGCGCGGCGCGTTCATATACGGCAATGGTTTGGTTCGCCAGGCACGCCCACGAAAATTGATTGGCGCGCGCGAACCCGCGCGCCTTGAGCTCGCGCTGCAAATTTTCATCCGCCGCGACTTGGACGATTGCGCGCGTCAACGCGCGCACATCGCGCGGGTCCACCAGATATGCCGCGTCGCCCGCCACTTCGGGCAGCGCCGTTTCATTGGACGTAATCACCGGCGCGCCGCACGCCATCGCTTCCAAGACCGGCAGGCCGAATCCTTCATACAACGAGGGATAGCAAAACATATCCGCTGCATTATACAACATCGGCAAATCCGCATCGGGTACGTAACCCGTCAATATCACCGCGTCGCCCAACGCGCGCGCGGCGCGCCGCACCGTCTCGGATTGCCAATGCGCCTGGCCCGCCAAAACCAATTTGTACGCGTGCAAACCCGCGTTGCGCGCCTGCGCGAACGCTTCCAACAACCGCAAATGATTTTTGCGCGGCTGCACATTGCCCACCGCCAAAATAAAACGCTCGCCCGTGTTGTATTTGGCGCGAATGGCATCCAGCGCCGCGCGTTCACGTTGGGGCTGAAACGCCTCACCTGCCGCTTCATGCGTCACCGCCACACGTTCCAAAGCAAGCCGATACGTTTTGATTAAATCCCGCCGACACCATTCCGACACGGTAATCACTTGGCGCGCCGCGCGCGCCGAACGGCGAACGCTCGCTTTCAAAAACCAACGCAAGCCCACCGGAAACCATTCGGGATGCCGCTCGAATGAAATATCGTGGACGGTCACGACCAGCGCGCAGCGCAGCGGCACATACAGCGGCGCATTGTAGGAAACGTGCAACACATCCAAAGCGTCTTGCGCCGCGCGGCGCGGCAATTCCCACAACAAACGCGCCGCCGCCGAATGGGTTTGCAGCGGCACGATGCGAACATTAGCAAACGCGCGCACTTGCGCCGGCGCCGCGTCGGGATTTTCCACATACACAAAAAATTGATGCGCGGGCGCTTGACGCGGCGCGTGCCGCACGAGTTCGAGAATGTACGTCTCGTTCCCGGTCTCATTTTGTCCCAACATGTGCGCGTCAATGCCAATGTTCATACACGTGCCTTTGCTTGCTGCGCTTGCAATATGTCCGCGTAAATTTCCGTCACTTGGCGCGCGGCGCGTTCCCACGTAAACGCGCGCGCCCGCGCGATGCCTTGAACGCGCAGTTGCTCCACCAGCGCCTGATTCGTCAATACCCGACGCATCGCGCTTGCCAACGCAGCCGGGCTGTCATTTTCCGCCCAACACACCGCATCGCCCAACACCTGCGGCATCGGCGGATTCGGCGCGGCGACGACCGGCGTACCGCACGCCAGCGCTTCAAGCGGCGGCATACCGAATCCTTCCAATTTTGACGCATACACAAACGCGCGCGCGCCGCCGTACAATAACGGCACATCGGCTTGCGGCACGTATCCCAAACGCGTGACCGCATTGGCGATGCCGTGCGCGCGAATAGCTTGCGTCACCGCGTCTGCGGTTGGAATGTGGGGTCCCGCCAATACCAGCGTCAACTGCGGAAAATCCGCGCGCAATTGCGCGAACGCCGCAATCAGCGCGGGGATATTTTTGCGTCCGTTCGCTTCGCCAAGATGCAGCAAAAAATTTTCGCCCAAGCCATACTGCGCGCGCAAGCGCGCCAACGCGTTCGCGTCCGTCGGCGGTTGAAACTCGGCGCCGATGCCCGGCGCCACAATGTGAACGCGTTCCGGCGCAACTTGATACGCGCGCGTAATTTCGCCGCGCGCATGTTCCGTCAGCGTAATCACCGCCGCCGCGTGGCGGACCGTATGCGGAATAACAAACCGCGCATAGGCGCGCCATTTCCAATCATGATACTGCGGATACGTCAACGTCGCCGCGTCAAACACATTTACAATCATTGGACACGGCGCCCGACGGGGCCCCAAATACGCGGCGGCATGAAACAACGCGGGCGCGCGCGCGTTCAATGCTTGTTCCAAGCCGCGCGCCAACCACCACAGATTGGACGCGGCAGAACTTGGCTTGGCCGCGCGCGCATTATGGATTTGCTGCAATTCGACGCAGCCCGTCGCCGCCAGCGCGCGATACAAATTTTGCGTATACGTGTGCGTGCCGGCCTGATTGCGCCGCGTAAAGGTCTTGTCCCAAATCACACGCGGGAGCGCGTTGGCGTTACTCATTTTGCTTGGCGCGTTGCGCCGCCCGTTCATACACCGCGCGCGTCAATTCAGCGGTGCGTTCCCACGTAAATTCTTGGGCGCGACGTTCGCCTGCCGCGCTCAATTTCACCCGCGTCCGTTCGTCGTCCAAAATTCGGCGCACGGCGCTTGCCACCGCTTCGGGATTGCGCGGCTCGACGAACAGCGCCGCATCGCCCGCGATTTCTGGCAGCGCGGCGACGTTTGTCGTCACCACCGGCGCGCCCGCGCGCAACGCCTCCAACACCGGCAAACCGAAACCTTCATACAACGACGGAAAGAGCAGCGCGTCGCAGCGCGCATACAACGCATCCAAATCCGCGCGCGTCACATCGGGCAAACGCAAAATGCGGCGCGCCGCGCGCGTCGTCGCATCCAGCGCGGGCATGTCGTCGTCATGACGTTTGCCGACCAGAATCAGATTGTGACGAAACGCAGGATTGCGGCACAACAAGCCGAACGCGCGCAACACAGTGCGTTGGTCTTTTTGCGGTTCATTGCCGCCGACATGCAGCAAGAACGGCACGGCGCGCGTGAGCGTTTGCACCGCGTTCGAAATTTCGCCCGTCGCGCGCGGCGGCGGCGCCAACGGAATCACATGAATTTTTTCGCGCGCCGCAACTCCGTACTGGACCAAATCGCGCGCTGCCGCGTGCGATGCCGTAATGAGCGCGGCGGCGCGACGACACAGATTCAACTGCCAATTATAAAAACGGCGATGGCGGGCGCGCTTTAACAAGCTTTCGCTCAAACGCAGCGGCATGACATCAAACAACGTAATCACCGTCGGCGTCGGCGTCCACCACGGTACGCCGGGCGTTGAAGGATTGTACGGCGCCGCAATCAAATGCAGGACGTCCAAATGCAGCGCGCGCGCGCGCAGAGGCAAAAGCAATTGATGCGATACGAGCGGCGTCGCGCGCCCCAAAGCCGGCGCCGGCAGGGACGCGATTTGTAGATTGGGCGCGGCGGCAAACGGAATGGCGTACGGTTCTAAACCGCGTGAGGTAAAGACGATATATTCGTTTGCGCTCGCGCGCGCGGTCAGCGCCGCGACCAAATTTTCGGCATACGTGCCGGTCCCGCGAGTACGATTGCCGTATGCTAACGGCGACAAATCAATGCCAACGCGCATCGGCAAAAGTATAAACGACAAAAGAGGAAAATAAAAAACGTCGTGGGTTACGACGTTTTCCGTTTAGCGCCTGCGATGCTATGCCAAACCCATCGCTTGGAGCATTTCTTGATTTGTCGCGAATTTATATTCCGACACGCCGCGCGCGGTGGCTTGGGCTTGTTCCGCCGCCGCGAGTTTGCTCAAAGCCGCTTGATTGACAATGACGACATTCCGTTTTTCGAGTTCGCGCCGCAATGCCGCCGCCGCCGCCGTATGCGCGCCGCCGCGCATTTTGAGATACGCGTCAATGGCGTATGCGGCGTTCGTGCCATCTTTGCGCGCGACGCCGACTAGGCCCGTACTGGCTTGCCGCGCCCATCCCGCGACAAAAACGCCTTGAAGCGGTTGTTGGGTTTGCGGGTCAAACGCTTCGTGCGAGATGCCTTCGATGGGAAAACGCGGCGCGGGATTTCTGGCAAATTCGCCGCGCGCGATGGGCAAACCGAATTGCGTATCCACCGCGTCGCCAATCGCAAAAATCACCGTGTCGCAAACAATTTCGCGCGTGTGACCCGTTCCGCGCGCGTGAATGGCGCCGCGCTCGTGCGTCAATTCATTGTCTTCGACCTCGAGGGCTTGGACGCGGCCCTGCGCGTCGCCGCACAGTTCGCGCGGGGAAGCGAGAAAATCAAACAAGAGGCGCGTGTTCGAGACGGGCGGCAGCGCGCGGGGCAAACCCGCCAACATTGCCGCGCGCGCCGCTTCGGGTTTTTCATTGACCGCGTGCATGAACGGCGCGCAGCGCGCGATTTCCGCGTCGAGCGCGGCAAGGTCCACATTCGCGCCGACAGTTTCAAATTCTTGTTTGTCGAATTTGACTTGGGCGGGGCCCCGCCGCGCAACGACGGTGACGGTTTCGATTTTCAATTCGCGGATGAGCCAATGCGCCATATCCATCATCACATTGCCGACGCCGACAATGACGGCGCGTTTGCCGATTTCAAACGTTTCCACGCTGAACGGCGGAAGACGATTGTAATGAAACGCCAGAGCTTTGGCGTGATAGACGCCGCGCAAGTTTTCGCCCGGCAAGCCGAGCCATTTGGTCGCTTGCGCGCCCACCGCGACGAGAATGGCGTCGAACCCCAACGCTTGAAGTTCCGCCAAACTCAACGCGCCGTGCGCGCCAATCGTTACATTGCCGAAATAATCCACTTGGGGCAGCGCAAGAATTTTTTTGAATTGCGCGCGCAAGCCGTCTTTCATTTTCAATTTATCGTGATAAATGCCGTATTCCGCCAAGCCGCCGGGTTTGATATCGCGATTCAATAACGTTACATGCGCGCCGAGTTTTGCCAATTGTTGCGCGGCGTACAAACCCGCGGGGCCCGCGCCAATCACGGCAACTTGCGGTTGCGCGCTTTGTTCCTCAGCCATACTATCCTCCCCAAAACTCTATACCCTTTTTTTTCATTCTGTCAGCAGCGTGTTCCAATGCGGTCAAAAACGCTTGGCGTTTTGGTCGCGCTATAACCCTTGCAGCCACGCGAACATCGCGGCGACGAGCTGACGCTGTTGTTCCGCCCGCGAAATCGCCGCGGATTTGTCGCCAGCTTGCGCGCCGTAATAACCAAATTGCGCGTGATTGCCGCCTTGAATCACGATATATTTTGTCGCAGCGGGCAAATCTTTTTTTGCCGCTTGGACTTTTTCCGGGGTTGCCAGACCGTCATCGCTCGCCGCAATCGAAAGCGTTTGACCGGGATAGGCGGTCATGTTGCCCGACGGATAGGACGCCCAAAACGCGACGCCCTGAATTTTGTCGGGATGCGCCGCAGCGTAACTCGCCGCCGCCACGCCGCCGAGCGAATGTCCCGCCACCGCCCATTTCTGAATGTGTGGAAACGCCGCAATAATTTTTTCTGCCGCGTTCGTATCGAACAATGCAAGATTCAACGGCGCGGGCGGAATGACGACGAGATATCCTTGCGCCGCCAACGCGCGCGCGGTGGGCGCGTACGCGCGATAATCCACTTTGCCGCCGGGATAAATAATCAAACCCGTTTCAACCGGCTGTCCAATCGCGCTGCCCTGCCCCGTCGGCTGAAACACGAGCCAACCATCTTGGACGCTAAACGAAACTTGCGCGTCCGATTGCATTGCCGCCAGCGCTTCGGGCAGCGGCGACGCGGCTTGATTCGCCCACATCACAAATCCGCCGCCGGCAACAATCAATACCAGCAGCGCGATACCGATTCCAATAATAATTTTCCGATTATGCATAATTGTTTTTGGATGAGTGAGATAGTGCGATAGTGAGAGAGTGCGATAGTGCAATGGTGCGATAGTGCGATGGTGAGAATTTGAACTTGAAACTTGAAACTTTGAACTTGCAACTTGGCTCTTTCCCCGCTATGCGTCTTTTGCCAAGCGCGCGCTCAATTCATCCAACATTGCTACATCGTCCGCCGCCAAAGCCCAACCCAATGCGCCCGCGTTTTCGTTCAATTGCTTGACCGTTTTCGCGCCCGGAATCGGCAGCGCGCCGCGCTGCATGATCCAATTCAGCGCGACTTGCGACGGCGTTTTGCCGCCATATTTTTCGCCGATTTGTTTCAGCGCCGCAATCAGCGGTTGGATGCGCGCGAGATACGCGGCGTTGAATTGACGACTGCGCGCGCCCTGCGGCGTATGGTCGGGCGAATATTTTCCCGTCAACATGCCGTACTGGAGCGGCCCGTATGCAATGACGGTCACGTTCAATTCGCGGCACGCGGCGGTCAAACCGTTAAAATCGGGCGCGCGTTCGAGCAAATTGAATTGAATTTGATTCGACGCGAGCGGAATGTTGTATTTTGCCAAACGCGCGTGCGCGCGCCGCAGCTGCGCGACGTTAAAATTGGAAACGCCGACCGCGCGCGTCAATCCTTTTTCGACCGTCTCGGCTAGACCGTCCGCCAGCGCCTCAATCGAGCGCAGCGGCGAGGGCCAATGGATTTGATACAAATCCACGCGTTCCGCGCCGAGCCGTTTCAAACTGCCGCGCAGCGCGGCGACGCATTGGCGGCGCGTCAAACGCCACGGCAGCGGAAAAAATTTTGTGGCGACCTGAATCGCGGCGGCGTCCGCGCGCGCAAAGCGGCCGATAAATTTTTCCGATTTGCCGAAACCGTATATTTCCGCCGTATCAAAAAAATCAATTCCCGCGCGCACGCTGGCGTCGAACGCCGCGTGAATATCCGACTCGCCATACCCGCTGCCATATCCCCAATACATGCCGTCGCCCCACGCCCACGTCCCGGTGCCCAGAGGCGCGACCATGACGCCGCTAGCGCCCAATGCGATTTTTTCCACGCGTCTCCTCGTGTCGTTTCAATCCAATTGCAAACTGTCAATCGCGCCGCGTATCACCGTCGCGCTCTGGCGCAACAAATCTATTTCCCTCGCGCTGAGCGGCGGCATGTACGTATCGAGAATGCCGTCGCCGCCGACCAATTGCGGCAGCGCGAGCGTCACATTTTTTACGTCCGTCACCTCGGCGTGCCGCGAGCAAACCGTCAACACGGCGCGCTGGTCATTCAAAATCGCTTGCGTGATGCGCGCCAACGCGCTGCCGATGCCGTAATACGTCGCGCCTTTGCCTTCGATGATGTGATAGGCGGCGCGGCGCACGCGCGTATCAATCTCGGCGCGCAGCGTTTCATCATACGCCAAGCCGTGCGCGTGACAGAATTGTTCCAACGGAAAATTTGCGACGGTGGCGACGCTCCACGTCAAGACTTCGGAATCGCCGTGTTCGCCGACGACGTACGCGTGTACGTGCGGCGTATCAATGCCGACGTGACGCGCCAACAACAACCGAAAACGCGCGGTATCGAGCGTCGTGCCAGAGCCGATGACGCGCGCGTACGGCACGCCGCGTTGCTGCGCGAAATGCGCGGCGAGATGCGTCATCACGTCCACCGGATTGGTGGCGACGACGAGACGCGCGTCCGGCGCGTGTTCCAAAACTTGCGGGATGATTTCGCCGAAAATTTTCGCGTTGCGTTCCAACAATTGCAAACGCGTTTCGCCCGGTTTCTGGTTCGCGCCCGCCGCGAGAATGACGACGCGCGCGCCTTTTAAATCCGCGTACGCGCCGTCATGCACTTGGAGCGCATTTGCAAAGGGTACGGCGTGCGCGATATCGTCCGCTTCCGCCGCCGCGCGTTTTTTGTTCGCGTCCACCAAAACAATTTCGCGTCCGACGCCGCGCATCACAAGCGCATACGCCGCCGTCGCGCCGACAAAACCGCTGCCGATAATGCCAATTTTCAATGCGTTCGCTCCTCGTCAAATTTATTTGGCGTGTACGCGCAAGCGCTTTTTACGACGCTTGCTTTTCCAGCTTGCCCCACGTATCTTTGAGGCCCACGCTGCGATTGAATACAAGCGCGCCCGGCTTGGAATCGGGGTCCACGACAAAATAACCCGTGCGTTCAAATTGATAATGCTGGAACGGCGCCGCGTCCGCGAGCGTCGGCTCGACCACAGCATCCCGAATCACCTGAAGCGACGCGTGATTGGCGTTCGCTTGCCAATTTTCATCTTCATCGGGCCGCGCCTGCGGAAACAATTCTTCATACAAACGAATTTCGGCGGGCAGCGCGTGCGCCGCCGAGACCCAATGAATCGTGCCTTTGACTTTGCGGTCAATGGGATTCGCGCCGCGCGTCGCGGGGTCGTACGTACAATTGATTTGCGTAATTTCGCCCGCGTCATTTTTGACGACGCCCGTGCATCGAATAATGTACGCCCAGCGCAAACGCACTTCGGCGCCCGGCGCCAAACGGAAAAATTTTTTCGGCGGGTCCAGCATGAAATCGGATTGTTCAATCCAGAGTTCGCGCGTGAATGGAATTTTGCGCGTACCCGCGTTCGGGTCTTCGGGATTGTTGACCGCTTCGAGTTCTTCGCTCTGGTCGGCGGGATAATTTTCAATCACGACCTTGACGGGATTCAATACGCCCATCACGCGCAGGGCACGCTTGTTCAAATCTTCGCGCAGACAATGTTCGAGCAGCGCCACTTCGATTACGTTCGGCTTTTTCGCCAAACCGACGCGGTCGCAAAAATCGCGGATCGCTTCGGGCGTATAGCCGCGCCGCCGCAAACCGGAAATGGTTCGCATCCGCGGGTCATCCCACCCCGCGACAATGCCTTCATTCACCAACTGCAACAGCTTGCGTTTGCTCGTCACCGTATTGGTGAGATTCAGCCGCGCGAATTCGATTTGCTGCGGATGATGGATGCCGAGTTGGTCGAGGAACCAATCGTATAACGGACGATGATCCTGATATTCGAGCGAACACAACGAGTGCGTCACGCCTTCAATCGCATCGGATTGTCCGTGCGCCCAATCGTACATCGGATAAATGCACCACGCGTCGCCGGTGCGATGATGCGTCGCGTGACGAATGCGATACATTACCGGGTCGCGCAAATTCAGATTGCCCGACGCCATATCAATTTTCGCACGTAAAACTTTTGCCCCGTCGGGAAATTCGCCCGCGCGCATTCGCGCAAACAAATCGAGATTCTCTGCGACGGAACGCTCGCGATACGGCGAGGCGCGTCCGGGTTCGGTGAGCGTGCCGCGATAGGCGCGGATTTCGTCCGCCGTTAAATCATCTACATACGCTTTGCCGTCTTGAATCAGTTTCACCGCCCACGCGTACAACTGTTCAAAATAATCGGACGCGAAAAATAAATTGTCGCCCCAATCGTAACCGAGCCAACGAATGTCGTACTGGATGGCGTCCACATATTCTTGTTCTTCTTTGGTCGGATTCGTATCGTCGAAACGCAAATTGCAATGGCCGCCAAAAGATTGCGCGACGCCAAAATCCGCGTGAATGGCTTTGGCGTGACCAATGTGCAAATAGCCATTCGGCTCTGGCGGAAAACGTGTGACAACGCGCCCGCCAAAACGATTGGTTTCGTTATCCTGGATTACTTGTTCACGAATAAAATCTTTGGGTTCGGAGATAGTCATTTTTCACATCCGTAATCATGTTGCAACGGCAACATCCTTATCAGTCTCTTTCCAATACACTCAAGCGTCAGGCGATTAGAAATCGCGGCAACGCGAACGCAAAACCTGCCTTCGCAGGTTGAGTATCACCAATCGCCGTAGGGCGATTTTGTGATTTCGTCGCTGCGAATTCCATTCGCCTCTGACTCTGCCAAGCAATTAGAAATCGCGGCAACACGAGCGCAAAACCTGCCTCCGCAGGTTGAGTATCACCAATCGCCGTAGGGCGATTTTGTGATTTCGTCGCTGCGAATTCTATTCGCCTCTGACTCTGCCAAGCGCTTGGAAATCGCGGCAACACGAGCGCAAAACCTGCCTTCGAGGTTAAGTATCACTAATCGCCGTAGGGCGATTTCGTGATTCCGTTGCTGCGAATTCTATTCGCCCCCCTCCAACAACCGCAACGCCTTTTCCACCCGCCGCATCACCTTATCCTTCCCCATCACCTTTATCATCCCCACCAACGGCGGCGTCACCATTTTACCTGTCACCGCGACGCGGAGGATGCCGAAAAATTGCGCGGGTTTCAAATTCAACTTTTCCGACGCGGCGCGCAGTTCTTGTTCCAACGCGTGTTCATCGTCGAACGAGGCAAAATGATCCAATACCTCGCCCGCGTTACGCAGCGCGTTCAACGATTCCGCCGCGTTCATTTTATTGCCGAGCAAAAGTTTTGGGTCGTACTGAATTTCATCTGCAAAAATAAAATCCACCAGCGGCGCGATTTCGTCGAGCCGCTTTATGCGCTCTTGCACTAACGGCGCGATTTTTTGCACCGTCGCCAAATCCGCCTCGATGCCCGCGCGCGTCAAGAATGGCAGCAAGCGTTCCGCCAATTCATCCGTTTTCAGCGCACGAATATAATGCCCGTTCATCCAATCCAATTTCGCGCGGTCCAAGACGGCGGGCGACGAATGAATGTGGTCGAGCGTGAACGCTTGAATCAATTCGGCGCGCGAAAATAATTCGCGTTCGCCGTCATACGCCCAGCCGAGCAGCGCCATAAAATTGACCAACGCTTCCACCAAATATCCTTCGTCGCGGA